>JBLNGL010000443.1:0-6893 GCA_050264735.1 Ignavibacteria bacterium
TTACTCCTCTGAAAAATACCACGCTTGAATTCGTCAAAATAGTCGGCAAGCTTTACTTTCAGCAGAAAGATCATAAGAATATTGCACAGAAGAAAATAAATTTTTTCCTGGATTATCTAAGAAGCCGCTATATGGTAAAAACGGATGAACTTAATCCTGAAACCATAGAAAAAATTTCTCTGAAATCGGGAATTGATAAAACTGAAGTTAAAAATATTTTTAATTATATAAACTATATCGATATATGTAAAAAAATTAAAGAAGAAGAGCTGCAGAAAATTAATTTTTTAATTGAATCATTTTATAAAAAAGCGGGTGTTTATGGAAGATCAAAATAGTTTTCAAACCTGGACAGAATTAACCGGGCTCCAGGAATCGGTTAATAATATAAAAAATGAACTGAAGAAGATTATCATCGGGCAGGATAATGTTATTGATCTTTTAATTGCGGCGGTAATTGCCGACGGCCATGTGCTGATCGAAGGAGTACCCGGAGTGGCAAAAACTCTGATCGCAAAAATTCTAGCCAAAACCATTTCAAGCGGATTTTCAAGGATCCAATTTACCCCCGATCTTATGCCTTCAGATATAATCGGCACATCTGTTTTCAACATGAAAAAATCGGAATTCGAATTCAGCAGAGGCCCGATATTCTCAAACATAATTTTAATCGATGAAATTAACCGCGCACCGGCAAAAACTCAGGCTGCCTTGTTTGAAGTGATGGAAGAGAGACAAATCAGCGTTGACGGCAATACGTACTTAATGGGCGAGCCTTTTATTGTTTTTGCTACACAAAATCCGATTGAGCATGAAGGAACGTACAGGCTGCCCGAAGCCGAATTAGACCGCTTCCTGTTTAAAGTGGAAATTGATTATCCGACTTTAGAGCAGGAAACAAAGATTCTGCTTGATCTTCACGACAGAAAAAATGTAAATGATTTAAGCATAATCAAGCCCGTGCTCAGCTCGGAAAAGCTATCGGACTACAGGAACAAAGTTAGAAAAATTCATACCGATAAGAATATTGCAGAATATATTGCTAAAATAATCTACAGTTCAAGGAGTAATAAAGACCTGTATCTCGGTGGTTCGCCGAGGGCTTCGCTTTCGGTTTTATCCGGGGCAAAAGCCGCCGCTGCAATGAAAGGAAGGGATTTTATTACGCCGGATGATGTAAAGGAAATTGTCTTTCCGGCTTTAAGGCACCGGATATTGTTAACCCCTGAAAAAGAGATGGAAGGATCTACACCAGAAGAGGTAATAAAAAATATAATCGATAAAATAGAGGTCCCCCGGTAGTGAAATTTATTAAATCGATTTACTTAACTTCTTTCTTCTTCATCTGGACATGGGCAGTTGTATTTATATTTGTCCTGGGATATTTCTTTCCTCTATTTTTATTTATCGCCAAAATATCCTTTACCGTATTAATTCTGTTATTATTTGCCGACATTTTTATTTTGTTCAAAGATAAAAATGGAATGTTTGCACGAAGAGAAACTCCCAACCGGTTATCAAACGGCGATAAAAATGAGATAAAAATTTATTTGGAAAATCTTTACCTGTTTAAGATAAATGCAAAGATTATAGATGAAATACCTATCCAGTTTCAAATCAGAAACTTTCAGCATAAATCAGAACTGTCCCCCGGTGAAAAAAAAATAATTACATATTATTTAAGACCAGTTAAGAGAGGAGAATATAATTTCGGTTTTATAAATATTTATGTCAGTTCTCCACTTAATTTGGTTTTAAAAAGATATAAATCTTTCGGCGATAAAACTGTTACTGTTTATCCCTCTTACGTTCAGATGAGAAAATATGAGCTCCTTGCAATCTCGAACAGGCTTACGGATATCGGAATAAAGAAGATCAGGAAAATCGGGCATTCAACGGAATTTGAGCAGATTAAAAAATATGTAAACGGTGACGACTTCAGATCAATTAACTGGAAAGCCACTGCAAGAAAAATTGAACTGATGGTAAATAATTACGATGAAGAAAAATCCCAGCAGGTTTACAGCGTTATTAATATGGGAAGAGTGATGAAAATGCCCTTCAAAGGATTAAGCCTTCTTGATTATGCGATTAACACGAGTCTGGTGATATCCAATATAGCTATTCAAAAGCAGGATAAAGCCGGAATTGTAACTTTTTCAAATAAAGTTAATTCTATTTTGCCTGCAGATAATCGTTCTGCACACATGCTGAAAATACTTGAGCTTCTTTACAGGCAGAATACTGATTTTTTGGAATCGGATTATGAAAGCTTATGTGCAGCTCTGCTGGCAAAAGTTACTCATAGAAGCTTAATAATCTTATACACTAATTTTGAAACCATTGACGGATTAAAAAACCAGCTTCCTTTTTTAAGACGGCTTGCTGCCGCCCATCTTGTTGTAGTAATATTTTTCGAAAACACCGAGCTGAAATCGCTGCTTGAAATGAATCCGGATAATACTGAAGAAATTTATTTGAAAACAATCGGTGAAAAATTTGTTTTTGAAAAAAGGCAGATTATTAAAGAGCTTAACCGCTATAAAGTTCATTCAATCCTTACTCCGCCGGAAAAATTAAGCGTAAATACCATTAATAAATATCTTGAATTTAAGGCACGCGGTTTGATTTGAAAGAATTATGCAAAAAATCCAAATTGAAACCAGTCAGAATGTTGCTATTGAATATGAGCTGGCAAGCATAGGAGATCGTGTTCTCGCTCAGCTGCTGGATTTTCTGATTCTTACCGGCTACTTAATTGTTCTAATCTTATTAATGTATCTCTTAAGGTTATCTGACGGCTTCGTTGGCGGACTTGCATTCTGGATAATTTTATATCTCCCGGTTTTCTTTTATGATCTTTTATTGGAGACATTTTTAAATGGTCAGTCTTTCGGAAAAAAGGTCAGAAAAATAAAAGTCGTAAAAATTGACGGAAGCCAGCCGACTTTTATAAGTTATTTCCTCAGATGGATTTTAAAGCCTGTAGATGTATTTTTTACATACGGTTCAATCGGAATAATCACCATACTTATCGGCGGAAAAGGACAGCGGCTGGGGGACCTTGCCGCAGGTACTACAGTTATAAAAATAAGAAATGATGCAAATTTAAATCAAACTATCTTTACAAATGTAAGCGAAAACTATCAGCCGGCTTTTCCGCAGGTTACTTACTTAAGCGACCGGGAAATTGAATTAGTCAAAGAAGCGCTTGAGCATAATACAAGGCTTACGGATTTAAATACATATGATCGGATACTTGAGAAAGTAAAAGATGCTGTCGCAAAGAAAGCCGGGATCAGCACGACAATGACTACCCGAGCCTTCCTTCGTACAATTCTAAAGGATTATAATTCAATCAACGGCAGGTAGGATTTTTCTCCTAAGAGAACTCATCCCCTTACTTCATTAACAATTACCCGTATATGCTCTGGGGTTGTACCGCAGCATCCGCCTATTATATTTGCACCGGCTTTAATCAATTCTTTTATTTTAGGTCGTATGATTTCCGGGGTTTCCGGGAAAACCGTTTTACCTTTTTCTATTACCGGCATGCCGGCGTTTGCATGAACCAGAACCGGAGTAGATTTATCGTTTTTCCTTATGTCATGTATTACTTCAATCATTTGGTCGAAACCAATTCCGCAGTTTGCGCCGATTATATCTGCACCCGACTTTTTAACTGCAGCCACCATTTCTTCCGGTGAAACACCCATCATTGTCCTGTAATATCCATGAACCGTTTTGTTGTATGTAAATGTGCACACAACTTCCAGATCGGTAAATTCCTTAGCAGCTTTAATGGCAAGGCAGGCTTCCGCAGTTTCCGACATTGTTTCGATGCAGACAGCATCTGCGCCGCCTTTCTGAAGAGCTTCAACCTGGATGCGGAAACCGTCATATACTCTTTCTTCAGGGATTTCACCCATCATCAGAATAGCTCCTGAAGGCCCGATTGAACCGAGCACAAAATGATCTTCACCGGCTGCTTCTCTTGATATTGAAGCGGCAGCTTCGTTGAGCTCGAAAGCCCGGTCTTGTAAACCGTAATGCTCCAGTCTTACAGGGTGAGCCCCAAAGCTGTTGGTTAAGATCATATCCGCACCGGCATCAATGTAGCTTTTTGCAATGCTTAGGACTTCATTTCTATGAGTTATATTCCAAATTTCGGGGCAATCCCCTACTGCCAATCCAAGATGATGAAGGAATGTCCCCCATGCACCATCGGAAATAAGAACCTTACCATTTCCCAGAGCTTTTAAAATTGACTTCATTCTTTATCAGGATTATTGAATTTTAAATTCTATTACTAAATTGATTTTTAAATTTAATTAAAAGATTAGAGAAATTTATTTTTTTCCTCCAATTCTTTCTTAATTGACTCGCCGGCTTCCTGTGCATTCCCCGGATACTCGGTCTCTTCGCCCCATTTCCATTGGCTGAGGTAATCATCTTCGGAAATTAATCCTTGTTCTTTAGCAGCTTGATCAATTTTTGCTACGAACTTTGAAGAAAGCTCTATTTTTATTTCATCAAAATCATCCCATACTTTTATTTGTGCCGGGATATCCTGCCAGTAGAGTATCTGATAATGTGCCATTAAGTTTATCCTAATTACTTATCTGCATATTAATTATTCCTTCCCGACAAGGTGAAGGAAAAGATCGACTGCACTGCTTGCATCCGATCCGTAGCCGTCAGCTCCAATCTCATCCGCATACATTTGGCTTACGGGTGCACCGCCGATTGCCATTTTAATATGATCCAAACCTTTCTCCTTAAATCCGTCAATTATCGTTTTCATGTAAGTCATTGTAGTCGTCAGCAAAGCGCTCATACCGATTATATCAGGATGAAATTTTTCGGTAGCCGCTAAGAATTTCTCAATGCTTTGATCAACACCGATATCATGAACCTGAAATCCCGCTCCTTCCGCCATCATACAGACGAGATTTTTTCCGATCTCATGAAGGTCTCCGCGTACGGTACCCATAAGCAGCACACCTTTAGGTTTTGTATTAGAATCTTTGGCAGAAAGTAAAGGTTTTAAAACCGCCATTCCGGCTTTCATCGCACGGGCTGCAATCAGAACTTCAGGCACGTATAAAATATTGTATTTAAAATCTTCACCGACTACGCTCATCCCGGGAATTAATCCTTCATTTAAAACTTCCTGCACACTTCTCCCTTCGGCTAAAGCATCTTTAGTCATCTGCTCGACTTCTTTTGCTTTCCCTTCATACAGGCATTGGTTCATTAATGCATAATCCGGCATTAAATTCCTTAATATTATGATTAATTCGGAATAATTAAATCATTTATAAAGATCAGCCGCGAAAAACCCCGGAATTTTTCATCGTTTTGAATTATACTCATTTAAAGCTCTCTGCATTGCTAAAATATTTTCTTTCGGCATTCCAGGACTTGTACCACCCCCGACAGAAAGGATGATTCCTTCTCCGCCGCTTTTCTCCAATACATCCATAGTAGCATTAAAAACCTCATCCGGTGTTCCGCGCACTCCGACTTCCAAAGGATTAACGTTGCCCATCAGACACATTCTATTTCCCAGGCGGCTTTTAACCTCAGAAATATCCGTCTGCTTGCCCCAGTTAAGCACATTAAATCCGCAATCGGGCAAATGTTCCAAGCAGGCATTTATATCGGCATCGTTGTGATAAATTTTTATCCAGTCTTTCGGAAATGCATCGCAGATTTTCTTCAGATACGGATGGGCAAATTCTTTGTAATGCTCTTCATTTACAAATCCCACTATATCATCCAGAATAAAAATACCTTCAACTGTATTTCCCATTATTTTAGCCTGGGCCTTTAGCCAATCGATAATTAAATTCGTGCATAGGCTGATCAGCTTATGTGCATATTCGGGATTCTCAACAAGATCGATCATGAAATCGGTGGTGCTTCTGACGAACCCTGCGGTACACAAAGGTCCGCGCGAAGTAGCTAAAGGCAGAATATAGCCTTGATCAAAAATGCGCTGTTTAATCATTTTAATCCTATGCAGAGTTAATCCCATGAATGCATCGCTTTCAACTTCATACTCCGGGAGCAATTCAACATCTTCAATATGAAATAAAGTATGATATTCACTCGGTGTATTATTCTGCCAGAATTTAATTTTTGCGCCTAATGCAGAAGGTTCTGCAGCCATGCCGTATTCCATCCACCATGAGGGGACAAAAATAATATCCGGGTATTCCTTATGTATCTTCAAATTAGACTGGAACCATAATTCAGGATCAAGAAAATAATCCATGTGGCTGATACCGAGATAACCGGGTATCCACGGACTGTCGATAATCATAGCCATCGGAATTTTGTCCATTTTTTCGAGCCGTGCTGCTTTCTTAAATGTTTCCCATTGTTCAGGTCTCATGTTAGTCCCTATTAATTTAATGAAGATTTTTTCATTAGGCCTAATAAATTTTGCATAAATTATTTTTAAGGTGAAATAAGAATTTCGTCATCCGTTATCTTCAACTCAACTCCCGCTGAACTAGCTGCCTCCTGAAGGGCCGCATTCAGCATTATTACGGGATCACCGCTCACATCGATTCTTCTCATTAATCCTTCCCCTTTTTTTGATCCGACTGTTAAATTAATTTTTAATCCTTTCCTTTTGCAGGAAATCCTTGTTCCGTCTTCAAGTGTTTTATTCATCGGTTTCAAAATTGCATCTGTATAATGAACCCCTATCCCTGATTTATCGATTAATTTAGGAGGTAATTTTTCCTTTGCGGTTTTGTCTATATCACAGAGCTTAATCAATAATTAATTCTCCCAAATTATTAGAAAATTTTGTTTGAAAATTCCCGTTCTTTTTTTCATACTGTACAAGAGCAAAATGCAATACTTCAAACAAAATTACC
>JBLNGL010000444.1:0-3985 GCA_050264735.1 Ignavibacteria bacterium
GAATTAACCGCTGTTGCTGCAGGTATAATTTTATTAAAATCTTTAATAATTATAATTATTGTTAAGTTTATTAAATATCCTCTTCGTGTAGCATTTCTTACGGGACTTATATTATCTCAAATAGGCGAGTTTTCATTCGTTTTGATCCAAGCTGGGAAAGGTTATAGCTTGATTGAACCTGATGTGTACAATTCTTTTCTAGCAGCTTCAATATTTACCATGATAGTTGCTCCGTTCCTGTTCGAGATCACTCCACTGATTGCGCATAAATTTGGAAGGTTTGAACCGGTAGGCGAATCTAATAAAAAAATTAAAAAAGAGTTAACCGATCATGTAATTATCGTAGGTTTCGGACTTAATGGAAAAAATTTAGCACGAGTTCTAAAAGAAACCGGAATAAGCTATCTTGTCGTCGAAATGAATCCTGAAATAGTTAAAACTGAAAAGGCAAAAGGTGAAAATGTTATTTACGGCGATATTACCCGGGAAGAGATTCTTCTCGCAGCCAATCTGATTAAGGCAAATATAATTGTGTTTGCTATTTCCGATCCTTCTTCTACAAAAATAGCACTTAAGCTCTCTAAAAGATTGAATCCATCCGTTTATACTGTGGTAAGGACTAAGTATATAAACGAAATTGATGATTTGACAGTACTCGGAGCAGATTCAGTGATTCCTGAAGAATTTGAGACTTCTCTTCAGATATTCAGTAAGGTTTTGGAGAGATACCATATACCGCTTAATGTAATTATGAGACAGATAGCCATGTTGAGGGGAGAAGCTTACAGCTTGATGAGAACAGAAACTCCTGATATAAATTCATTTGTCCATTTAAATGAAATTCTCGCTGCCGGGTTGACTGAGACCTACTATGTAAATGAAGACAATATTCACATTGAAAAAACTCTGCGCGAACTTGATTTAAGAGCAAAGACAGATACTACGGTTATAGCAATTGTCCGGGGCGATAAAACAATTTCAAATCCTACCTCTAAAGAACAAATCCTAGCAAAAGATACATTAGTAATTACCGGAACTCACAAATCTGTCGATGCCTCATTTGAGTACTTGAATGGGAATTTAAAATAAGAAGGTTGATTTTCCGGGTTTTTAATTCTAAAAGTTAAAACTTAATCCGAAAATTCCTACAACTTGGGTTGATGAAATTTTTCTATCAAATTGAACTGCCTCCAGGGAACCCCAATATTGCAATAAGTTGATTTGAATAAACGGCCGCAAAACCTGGAAGAATGTAAACTTTAAACCTGCAGCTAATCTGGTTAAAAATTTCGGGCATTTAATATCTGTACTAATCACATTATTATTTAAAGATTCGAATTTTTCAACGAAATAATTTCCAATGCCGATACCTAAACCAAGATAAGGCTGAATATTCCTTGAGAAAAAATTTATTAAGAGGTTTATATCTATAACTGTATTATGAGTCTCTAAATAAGATATTCTTTCATTTGAAAAATATTTTTCCTTGTCTGAATAATATTCAAGTGCTGCTCTTAAATTAATACCGAAATCCGCACTTTGGAAAGGAAGCCTTGGTTCAACAAAAAAACTAAATCCTCTGAACGGATATTGATTTTTAACCGAATAACCGGCGCCTGCTTCCCACTGGGAATACCCGGTTTGGCATAATAGCAATGTTAATATGCAAATTTTTTGAAAAGCCGAATTGGATAAATTATTCATTTATTAAATACTGCTTTATTAAAATAAACTTAGCAAAATTACCTTCCCGGATAAAACCGATCCCTCACATTAGACTATACTTCAAACTTCTCTTTATATTTAAATAAATCATTTTTAAAGAGGGCTTTATATGGATAAAAAAAAATCTAAGAAACAGATTGTAATCGATTATGCTGCTATTACGATCGGGGCGATTCTAATGTCCATCGGCATCGGCGTTTACTTAGTGGATGCCCGAGTAGTGCCCGGCGGTGTAAGCGGTCTTTCAATGGCTATTCATTACTTGAGCAATAATACCATTCCGGTAGGTGCAATGATTTGGGTTCTAAATTTGCCTCTTTACATTTGGGGAATAAAAGAACTCGGGAAAACCTTCGGAGCACGGACATTCTACGGATTCACCTTAAATTCTTTTTTTATTGATTTTTTCAGAGGAGATGTTCCCGGTTTTCATTTCATACGGCTGCAAAATACCCAAACTGTTCAGGATCTCCTTAAAAATGATTTCTTCTTTTTAATTCTTATAGGCGCGGTCTTGCTGGGGGTAGGACTCGGAATAGTCTTTAAATTTAAAGGAACTACAGGAGGATCCGATATTGTTGCGGCAATTATGCAGAAGCGGTTCGGCGTCAAACCTGGAATGGCTATAATGATAATTGATTTTGCAGTGATTCTTTTAGCTGGTTTTATAATCGAAATTAAAAATCTCTCTCCCAACCGGCCTGCATTTGCTTTAACACTCTATGCATTCTTTCTGCTCTTTGTTTCTGCAAGAATTATTGACGCAATTATTGACGGGTTTGATTACGCAAGGGCAGTATACATTATTTCAGACAAATATGCGGAGATCGGGGAGAAAATTATGAATGAAATCAGTCGCGGTGCTACCGCAATAAAATCCCGGGGGCTTTATAAAAACATAGAAAGAGAAGTTATTATAACAGTTGTTACTTTAAAAGAGCTGGGCACAGTGACGCAGCTGATAAAAGATATTGATCCTGAAGCATTTGTAATTATTAATAATGTTCATGAGGTTAGAGGACAGGGCTTCAGGAAAAGAATTTGATAAGAATCCTTTTTCATTATTAGAAATCTAACGAGTATAAAAAATAAAGGAGTTCAATAATGAAAAAGAATATGGGTTCAATAGACAGAGCAATTAGATTTTTTCTAGCAGTTTTAGTTGCTTTATTATATTTCACTGACCAAATAAGCAGTACCGTAGCTATAGTCTTTGGAATTTTTGCCGTTGTATTTATCTTTACTGGTTTTATAGGATTTTGCCCACTTTATTCACCATTCAAATTTATGACCGTTAAAAAAGCCGGTTGAAATATTTTTTATGCCGTCATATTTATCTTCAATTAAAAGCTAAAAAACGGCATATTTTTTAAATTTTTGGATTATTTATTTAATAAAGCCAAAATTATCATTTTGGTAATATAAGATTTGTAGCATTGAAATTAATCTGGAAGTCATCCAAAATTACACTCCGTTTCAGCCTCTTAAATGGAATGATTAATGTGTTAATAATTCATTAAATGTATTTATCTTTTTCCTTGGATTAAAAAATCTATGAAAACCATTCTTTTAAGATTAATCAGCTTCTTAATTTTAGCTGCATTTATTAGCTTTTATCCAACAATACTATTTCCACAAGGATATTTAAAAACTTCTGGGAAAAAAATTATAAACAGCAGTAACGGACAAGAAATAATTTTGAGAGGAATAGGTCTCGGCGGATGGATGCTCCAGGAAGGCTACATGCTTCAGACTAGTTCTTTTGCAAATACACAGCATGACATCCGTAAAAAGATTGAAGAATTAATTGGACCTGAAAACACAGATACTTTTTACAATTCGTGGCTTGCTAATCATATGCGGAGAGCTGATATAGAGCTGGCTGCCTCATCTGGATTTAATAGTATACGTTTACCTATGCACTATAATCTTTTTACTTTGCCAATACAGGATGAACCTATAGCAGGAACAAATACTTGGATAGAAAAAGGTTTTAATATGGTGGACTCTCTTTTAGCCTGGTGTGCAGCAAACAGAATTTATCTGATTTTAGATTTACATGCCGCACCAGGAGGTCAAGGACATGATGCAGCTATATCAGATTATGATCCATCCAAGCCTTCGCTCTGGGAAAGTGATGATAATAAGTCCAAAACAGTCGCTTTATGGCGAAAGCTTTCAGAAAGATATTCTAATGCAGAATGGATTGGAGGTTATGATCTTATTAATGAAACCAATTGGAATTTTGAAGGAAGTAATG
>JBLNGL010000445.1:0-4879 GCA_050264735.1 Ignavibacteria bacterium
GTTGAAGAAGCTGTAAATAATTGAATCCGTCATTAATTACCTTAAATGCTTTTATTTAAAGTAAAAAACAAAAATCAATCTTTCAAACTTGGGAAGTTGAATTAGAAGGCTTCTCGCAAAGAGCGCAAAGGATCCGCGAAGCACGCAAAGTATCCGAAAAGCACACAAAAGTATTCCTCTGCGAACTTTGCGGTTACTCTGCAATCTTTGCATTAAAAAAAAGCGCAGCCATGTTCGGACTGCGCTTTAAGGAGAACTACGAGAAAAGTTTCGGTAAGTATTAATGCTGCCTTAAAATAATATCTCCTCCGGATGTTCGTGCGCTAAGCCGTTCGCCTCCCTTATTTAAATCTGCTTCAAATTTTGAGGAGGAAATCTTTACTGCATTATTCCCCTTAAACTCAGAGCTGATCTCTCCGCCTGATGTATATAGTTTAGCGCTTGCATTAAAATCTGAAGGAAGCAGTATGTGTATATCTCCTCCTGAAGTTTCGAGATTGATTCCTTTATTTACCCCCGAATATTCCAGCGAAATATCTCCCCCGGATGTCTCTGCCGAAATTTTTGCATCCGAACCTTTAATATGTATATCTCCTCCTGATGTTGAGAGTAAAAGGATTCCTTTAAAATCTTTAGCAGTTATATCTCCGCCGGAAGTAGATAACTCAAGCTCACCCTGGCTGTTTTCAAGCGATATATCCCCTCCTGATGTTGAACCATCAACCTTTCCCGAAACACTTTTAACCGATATATCCCCTCCGGAAGTTGACAGCTTATTATTTCCTTTTACTCCTCCTAATCTTATATCTCCGCCTGATGTAGAAACGTAATCATTAAAATTAGAAGGGACTTTTATTTCGAACCTCAGATTAATCCCGCTTGAGAAGAAGTTTAGGAAACTTCCTTCTCTTTTCGCTTTGATTTTAATTTCATCTTCGCTTCCGTTAAAGCTGAAATCCATTTTATCTTTTGCTTTTTCATTCCCCAGGACTTTTATATAAACTTCGGATTTATCCCAGGAAGTAATCATTACATCTCCCTGATCAGTCTCCACTTTTAGAGCTTTGCCGGGAGAAATTTGGAATGTTTTTTCATGAAGCACCTGCAGATTATCCTTTTTGATTAAAAAATTGCCGATTGGTTCTGCAGCATTAGTTAATGAGCAGATAAAAAGGATGGTAATTATTGAGTTTATTAAATTTTTCATGTAGCAGACTCCGTTTAGAATATATGATATTGCAGCTAGTTAGACTATGACTTTTCAAAAAAGGTTACTTTAGCTTGGAATAAAAATCCTTTATTTTAACTATAATTATGATTCTTATTTTTGAAAAATTAAATTCATTGTTTTAATAAAACACTGGTTCTTCTTTAATTAAAATAAAAACTTATTTTCAATGCTTCCGCATGTAATACTTCATAATATAGTAAGCCTGGACGGCAGGATGGATTGGTTCATGCCGGACATCGGGCTTTTTTATGAAATAGTATCCTTCTGGAAGGAAGATGCCTCACTTGCCGGAAGCGGAACTATACTGAAAGCCCTGGAACATGAATCTGCTGGCGAGGAAAGCATCAGATCTTCCGGGGAAAAAAGTCTTGAGGCTGATAAGCAGAAGCCGCTTTTAATTGTGCCCGATAGTAAAGGGAAGATTACTAAACTGCATTTGCTGAAGAAACAGCCTTACTGGCGCGATGTGATAGTTTTAGGCTCCTCGTTAACTCCCAGATCTTATTTAGAATATTTATATGAAAATCAAATCGAATATATAATATCAGGCGATGACCATGTGGATTTCAACTCTGCATTTGAGATTTTAAATTCTCAATATAAGGTAAAAATAATCCGTGTTGACAGCGGCGGAATCCTGAACGGGGTTCTGTTGCGTGCAGGTTTGGTTGACGAGGTAAGCATTCTAATCAGCCCTTCTCTTGTAGGAGGATTCTCTCCGAATTCCTTTTACCGCGCCCCCGATCTTAAATCTACTGAAGAAGTAATTTCTCTTAATCTTATTCACTTTGAAAGACTTCGGGAAGATATAATCTGGCTGCGTTACAAAGTTACAAAATAAGTTCACTTTCTCACCAAATCTCTTCTAGCTGGCAGTGTTAAAATAAGATTGTGCGGTTGTAACACTAAAGATATCTTCCCTATTTATCTGCCAAAATTAATCTTAATCACAAAAATCTATCTATTGTCTGCATAGTTTTTCTATGTTGGACATTGAATTTGTTGGAGAATAAAGATGCGAAAAAATGTAAGCAGGAAATTAATTGAATCCCACCTTGTTGAAGGGACTTTTAAGCCCGGCGAAGAAATTGGAATCAAAATAGATCAGACTTTAACTCAGGATGCAACCGGTACAATGGTAATGCTTGAGTTTGAGGCGTTGGGTATACCTAAAGTTATGACTGAATTATCTGCTCAGTATGTTGACCATAACTTGATCCAGGAAGATTATAAAAATGCCGATGATCATTTATTCCTTAGGAGTGCATGCAGAAAATTCGGCTTGTGGTACAGCAGGCCTGGGAACGGTGTAAGTCATCCTGTGCATATGGAAAGGTTCGGGATTCCCGGGAAAACGCTTTTGGGATCCGACAGCCATACTCCTGCGGCAGGTTCATTGGGAATGCTTGCAATTGGAGCCGGAGGACTTGAAGTTGCACTGGCAATGGCAGGAGAAAATTTTTATCTGAGAGCCCCTAAAATTTTAGGCGTTAAACTTACCGGGAAACTGTCCGATTGGGTAAGTGCTAAAGATGTAATACTGGAAATGCTGAGACGTTATAATGTTGACGGGGGAATAGGTAAAATAATTGAATATTACGGACCAGGCTTGGAAAATCTTTCTGCAATGGACCGGCATGTGATTGCAAATATGGGAACCGAGCTCGGTGCAACAACAACTGTTTTTCCTTCGGATGATATTACAAGAAGATTCCTCAAATCGCAGGGAAGAGAGCATGATTGGATCGAAATAAAAGTAGATGAAAATGCAGAATATGATGAGTATGATGAAATTAATTTAAGCAAGCTTGAACCATTAATTGCTTTGCCCAGCAGTCCGGGAAATGTTGTCCCTGTCAATGAAGCTGCAGGTAAAGAAATTTATCAGGTTTATATCGGATCCTCTGCTAACCCCGGAATCCGGGATTTTGCAATACCGGCTCTTATAGTTGAAGGAAAAAAGGTTCATGATAAAGTTTCTTTTGATGTCAACCCGACATCAAGGCAAATCCTGGAAAATTTAATTTCTTTAGGCTTGCTTCAAAAATTAGTTCATGCAGGTGCACGCATTCACCAAGCAGGCTGCAATGGATGCATCGGCATGGGTCAGGCTCCGGCTACAAATAAAATAAGTCTTCGTACAGTCCCTAGAAATTTCCCGGGAAGATCCGGCACCAAAGAAGATTTAGTATATCTCTGCAGCCCGGAAACTGCTTCAGCTTCTGCATTAACCGGGAAAATAACCGATCCCAGGACAATCGGATTTGACTATCCGAAATTTGAAGAACCTGATGAAATTATACTAAATACAGAAATGCTTATGGCTCCCCTTGCTGACGGACAAAACGTGGAATTGGAAAAAGGACCGAATATAAAACCTCTGCCGCCGTTTGAACCTTTGCAGGAACAAATCGAAGGTCCGGTTCTTTTAAAGGTAAAAGATAATATCTCGACGGATGAAATTATGTCTGCAGGGGCAAAGGTGCTTCCGTTCAGAAGCAATATTCCGGAGTTAAGCAAATTTGTATTTTACCGTGTTGATGAAAGCTTCTATAATAGGATAATGGAAAATAAAAAGCTTCCGTTTTTCATTATAGGAGGAGAAAACTATGGCCAAGGCTCCAGCAGGGAACACGCAGCGATTGCACCAAGGTATCTTGGTTTAAGGTGTGTAGCAGCAATAAGTTTTGCAAGAATACACTGGCAGAATCTTATTAATTTCGGAATCCTTCCTTTAACTTTCAGCGATAGAAATGATTATGCAAAAATTAATCAGGGAGATATTCTATCTATAAATAATCTGCATGAATCGCTGAAGGAAGGGAATAGATTGAGGCTCAATAATAAGACAAACGGAAGAAGCATCGAAGTTGTCCATTCTCTCAGCAGACGCCAGGTCGAAATAATTTTGGCGGGCAGTCTGATTAATTTGGTAAGCAGGAAGATAAAGCATGAATATCATGTCTGAACAAAACCGGTGTTGCATTTGGCGTACTACCTGGTAAAAGCAAAATTAAAGGAAGGTTTATTAAAGGAACTGGAAAGAAGCCTTGAAGAAAATTCCTTTATAAATTTAGAGCCGTTCGGCAGGGCATTGACTTTCAGTCTGAGGAATTCCCGGGTAGATAAAACAAATAAAATAATTTGGGAAGAAGAGGATTACTGCACACCGCCTCTTGCACAGGAAAGAGCTGCAGTGCTCGATCATTATTTTGAAAAGCTGCAGGTTGAAAAGGTAAGTAAAGGCATGGGCTGGGAACAGATTAAATCGCTCCCAAAACTTTTCCCGGAACTTAAGCAAATTAGAAATTTGTGATTTAATTTGAAATAAATAATGTCTATTAAATGATTTTTAAAATTCCGAAATCCGAAATCCAAAATCCGAAATATTTATGGGTGATCTAATCTGGACAGCATTTGTTTCGGGTTTAATCGGCACTGCCGGAATGGAGTTTGTTTTAAGGCGCATTACAAAATCCGGCTGGGCTAATGCCGATATGGTGCGTGCATTAGGGAGTCTTATTACGCGTTCTATAGATAATGCTTACAGTGTTGGAATTGTAATACATTTTGTCTCGGGGATCTTCTTTGCATTTCTTTACTGCTTGGCCATTGCAGCATTTAATGTGCATGACGTTTTACTAACCA
>JBLNGL010000446.1:0-4195 GCA_050264735.1 Ignavibacteria bacterium
TTTGGATTCTGCATATAAAGAAACGGGAATAAGTTTTGCATCCTCTTTCAGCATGGATCCTCTGTAACCTGCATAAACAAGATCCGTAGAACTATAAATTAATTTTGCTTTAGTCTTAGCACAAAGCTCCGCAATATTTTTTGTCGCGGTTACATTCAAATTATAAACTTCTTTTGGTGAAACAGAACCCGGAAGGATGGGAGAAGTAAACGCAGCACTATGGATAACCAATCCCGGCCTAAATTGTTCAAAAATTTTATTGAAATTTTTGAATTTAGTAACGTCTGCTTTTAAAGAAGAAAAATTCCTGCAGTTTCCTTCATGTGAGTTGTAAATTGTTAATATTTCACTGGACTTGGAAAGCTCTATATTTAAATACTGCCCAAGCAGTCCGCTTCCGCCGGTTATTAAAATTTTCATTTTAAAAAATAATTGAAGTTAGTCTAATCCTTTCCAAAAAATAATAAAAAACAATTAAAATCTTTAATGAATTTGGATATCAATTTTCTACTTGAATTGCCATTCATATAGGATAGCTTATCTTACAAACTTTGTCCCCTAAAAAATGACTTAATGCTGAGGAATATACTAACTATAATTATACGGGGTTTAAGAATTCGTAAATTCCTTTTCTTTTTCTGGTCTCCTTTGTAAGTTTACATTTTAATATAAATCTAATTATGAAAAAATATCTTGCATTCTTCTGCATTTTAATTTTTACCGGGCTAGGGTATTCTCAGGACTCAAAATATTTTGATGCGCCTTTCGGCGCCGGAGGCGGATTTTCACCCGGATGGTACTTTGTCAATCTGGATCCTGTAAATGAACAATTGAAGGGGACTGTTCCGGAATTAAACTCAGCTGGAGTATTTACCACCGGCGGCGGCGGATTTATTTATATCGGTGTAATTAAAAATCTTAGGATTGGGGGAATGGGCTTCGGAGGGTCAACTTCAGAATCCGCATTTTCTTCTTCTGATGGGTACAACAGGGAAGTAATTTATTCAATTTCCGGCGGAGGTGTAACCATTGAGTATACTTTGCCTTTTATTAAAAAAGTGGGTGTCTCTTTGGGTGCGCTTATAGGCGGAGGAGGAATTCAAATAGAAGCCTTCCGTAACAGCGGTAATTTTGAATGGAATGAGATCTGGACGGAAATAAATAGTTCGTCAACTTCAGGAAATTTGCACAGGACTTTAAAGAACAATTTCTGGATTATTTCTCCGACTCTGAATATAGACATCCCTTTTTACAGATTTTTGGCATTCAGAATAGGCGGCGGTTACCAGATTTCATTAGGTGATAATTGGGAAATTGAAAACGAGCATGAATTATCCGGAGTGCCCTCGGAATTAAACGGCAGATCCTTTTTTATCCAGTCAGGAATTTATATAGGGTTTTTCTCTTATTAAAACATGAAAAATATTCTAGTTACAGGCGGAGCAGGATTTATCGGCAGCAACTTTATTAATTATTTCCTGTCAGAGCATGAAGATTATTTCCTCTTAAACTTAGATAAGCTTACATATGCAGGTAATCTGGAAAATCTCAAACCGTCTGAAGGAAAAAGGAATTATGCTTTCATCAAAGGGGATATTGCCAATTCCGACCTGGTAAATTTTATTTTTGAAAATTACAAGATAAAATATGTAATTAATTTTGCTGCCGAAACGCATGTTGACAGAAGCATTTTGGGATCCGAGGTTTTTTACCGGACAAATGTTATTGGAACAAATGTCCTGCTCGAGGCAGCAAGAAAATTTGAAGTTGAAAAATTCATCCAGGTATCTACCGATGAAGTTTACGGAAGCCTTGGGAAGGAGGGTTTATTTACTGAAGAAACACCGCTGTCTCCGAATAGTCCATATTCCTCTAGCAAAGCGGCAGCAGACATGATGGTCCTTGCATTTCATCATACTTACGGATTGCCGGCTGTTGTTACAAGATGTTCAAATAATTACGGCTCGTATCAATTCCCTGAAAAATTAATTCCGCTAATGATAATTAATTCAATGCATGATAAAAAACTGCCCGTATACGGAGACGGATTGAATGTGAGGGATTGGATTTATGTAGCGGATCATAACCGAGCCGTTGAAATAGTTTTAGAGTTTGGAAAAGTTGGAGAAGTATACAATATCGGTGCGGGAAATGAAATGCCCAATATAAAAATCGTTGAATTAATTCTGCAGCAGCTGGGCAAAAGCAAAGATTTGATCCAATATGTTAAAGACCGCCCGGGGCATGATAGACGTTATGCCATTGATTCAACGAAGATTCAAAAAAAATTAGGATGGAATCCGGAATATTCATTTGAAAAAGCAATAAAAGATACTATCGACTGGTATATCAAAAATGAAGATTGGTGGAAGAAAATAATTTCAGGGGAATATCGGCACTATTACAAAAATCAATACGGCATTTAATTTTTAAATAGGAACAGCAAAAATGAAATCATTATTTATTTTCCTGATCTTACTGTTTTATTCTACGATCTTTGCACAACTGAATGATGAAAAAACCGATTTAAGTTCTTTGGGAAAAATTGGAACAATCTCGGTTACAATAGGCGGAGATTTTATAATTACCGGTTCCTTTCCTTCCATGGTTACCGAAAGAGTTGATCAATTCGTGACAAGAATGTATACGCAAACGAGGGAAAAAATTTTTTCTCAGCTGTCACAGCAGCCGGAACTTCTTGAGAGAGCTAAGAAGGAAATAGAGAACTACTCTTTAAGGGATATAACTCTGAAAAGACCAAATGGTGAAGAGCTTAAATTAGATCTCATGAAATTCAGAAGGAACGGAGATTTTTCCAATAACCCTTATTTGAAAAATGATGATGTACTGATTTTTCCTCCTTCTGATCTTGAAAGAAATTTTTTCTCAATAGCAGGTGCAGTTAACAAACCAGGTAAATATCATTTCAAAGACGGAGATAAACTGTCCGATGCCGTTGAATTAGCTCAGGGATTAAATAAAGCATATTCAAATGTTTCCAAATCGGAAATAAACCGGCTCAGCTATGACGGGGAAAAAATGGAAGTGATTTCTGTCGATATCAACCAGGATTTTATGCTTCAGCGAGGCGACAGGATTGTTGTAGTAGCCGAAGAGACTCAAAAAAAAGAATTCAGTGTAACTGTTATCGGCGAAGTCAAGTCGCCGGGAAAAATACCAATCACTAAAAACACCACCACTTTGAAGAATGTAATTGAGAAAGCAGGGGGTTTTACGCAGTATGCATCCTTAAAAAGAGCAAAATTGTTTTCAGCAAATTCAGCCCCAATGATTTTGGAGAAAGTATTTAATATCAAAATAAAAGAAGCCGAAACTCTACCCCAGGAAAATATTCCGAGGCTGTCCGAAATGTTTCTTAATTTGGAAGATGTGATGATGTACAGGATGTCGAATGTAACCGCTGAAGATACTGCATATTTGTTTCTGGAAAATGAACTGAGATTAATGCTGGAAGGGGGTCAGGTTGATTTTTCTAATATTGAAAACGACAGCTCTGAAACCGCAAAATACATTGTTGAAGATGGGGATTTAATTATTATCCCCCAAAAGAAAAAGAGTGTTCATGTCTTTGGACAAGTCCCGAGACCCGGTGATATTACTTATTCGGAAGGAAAAAACTTCATGTACTATATTAATAAAGCGGTAGGACTTGGAGAATTTGCGCTTGATGAGGATGATGTAATGATAATAAAAGGTAATACCCGTGAGTGGATTTCTCCGACAGAAAAAAATGTTGCTGTTGAAGAAGGAGATTATATTTTTGTGCCTAGAGAGATGTATTTTTCTTTTAATTATTATGTCGGAATAGTGGCAAGTTATTTAAGCGTTATTGCAAGTCTGGCCACATTAATACTGTTAATAATTACAATTTAATAAATAACTATTGGTTCTGAATTTTTACATACAAATAAAATAAAAATATTTTCTATTTTAGAAAATAAAACTTTGTTTTGGATGCAATAGACTATATATTTGCAAGTTCTTTTCAAAAGCGGCTGTAATCCTAAATTTTTCAATAAAATTTAGTAATAGTAATTAAGATTTACCTATAAATCTCTTGACATTTTTTGCAAATGCCAGTAAATTAGAGGCCCTTCTGAAAAGAAGGTTCGTGGAAAATTTTGTTCTTTGAAAGAGTGAGTGCGTTTAACCATCAGTTAAATGATTTCAACCG
>JBLNGL010000447.1:0-6679 GCA_050264735.1 Ignavibacteria bacterium
ATTAAAGATGCCGGAATAATTCTGCCCCCTTACAAAATTATTATATGTTACTTTATTTTGATCCCACTCCGTATCGCCGCCGAGTATTTCAATCACTCTGACTTTGCCGAATTCAATCCCGAAATCTTCACCGTAAGTCTGGATATAAGATCCGCCTTTTAATACTGAAAAGGTTGTTAATTCCAGAAGACCTGGTCCGTCAGCTTTTGAATTCTTATATTTTTCAAAATCCCATTTTAAAATAGCCCATTGACTGCCGTTGACAGTTAATATGCGTGCTTCGCCTTCTCTGTCTTCAGAGTGCCAATCATTAAAGTTTACATCTGGAAATTCCGAATTAATCAATGCGTCATCTGCCGCAATAAGGTGATTTGAAAAAGTGTTTATTCCAGGAATCGGCGGATGATAGGGGATCAGCTCTCCTTTGTCTGGTCCGGCTAAATTAATATTTACAATATCTGCCTTGTAGTAATCTACATCCACATTATAAATACCCAAGCCGTAATCTGTTACGTCCAGCTGTACATAAACCGAATCACCCGGACGGGCATCAAATTTTTTAGTTGTCATGCTGATTATATGCCAGCCGGTTGTATCGGGTATATCAAACTCCATTAAATCAATGTGAAAGTTAGTTGTTCTGTTTGTATTCACCATCATGTTAAGGCGGCGCGGAGCATTATGTACACGCACCTTTGCTTCAACCCGCAATTGATTTGCAGAATCCAGAAATTTATTCATGTCCAGGAAAGAAGATATATCGCGTTTAATTATTGTCCAATAGACATTGTATTTATCTTTTGTCCCATCCACTACAATAGTTGCGTAACCGTTTTTCTGGACAAAATCCATTTCTGCTGATCCGTCTCCGGTAAAAAAGGACCATCCTTCAATCTTGTTTTTGTCAAATGAATCTAGGAATTGAGGGTAAGAGACAGCAGAAACAATAAGGAATAAAAGAAAAACCTTCCGGATATACATCTAAACCTCCGTACGACATTTATATGAGAGCTTCATTTAATCCCAATAGTTCCCATAAATATTCCGTAATATTTCTTAAAGTTGAATATAAATCCTATTCTTTGTAAAGATCTGTATTTAGGTATTTCAAACCTGAATCAACCATCAGTGTAACGACTTTAGCCTCCGGACCTAATTCCTCTGCTATCCGAATTGATGCAATAACATTTGCACCCGAAGATGTACCCGCAAAAAGACCTTCTTCACGGGCTAAGCGCCGGGCCATGGCTTTTGCATCTTCGGTTTTAACAGGAATAATTTCATCTGCCAAATTTGCATCCCACAACGGGGGAGTGTAGCCAACACCTACTCCTTCAATATTATGCGGTCCAGGTTGACGGCCTGATAACACCGCCGATTCTGCAGGCTCTACGGCTGCTATTTTAATCTTTGGATTATAACGTTTTAATACAGTAGCAGCACCCCTCAATGAAGCCGAAGTGCCGACACAATGAACAAATGCATTTATCTGATTGCTTGTTTGCTTTAAAATTTCCTCAGCTAATGAATAATAACCTGTAATGCTGTCGTAATTATTTAACTGATCGGTCCAGAATGTGTGAGGCTTCATGCTGAATTCCCTGGCCGCTTCAATCATCTCAAGAATCAATTTTTTGGTAGTACGTCCTCCTTCGCTCGCTATCATTGTTAGTTCGGCACCAAATGCCTTCATCTGGTTGAGTTTATCCTGACTGAATGCATCAGAAGTAATTAAATGGATATGATATCCTTTTGCAATGCTGACTAAAGCAAGTGATATGCCTGTACTCCCTCCGGTATATTCAACAATTGTATCTCCCGGTTTTAACCGGCCTTCTTCAGCTTTTGAGATCATAGCCTGAGCGGTGCGATCTTTCATGCTGCCGGTTGGATTTTCCCATTCAAGCTTCACATAAATCTCAGCACATCCCGGCGGAACAACATTCTTCAGCTGTACCAGCGATGTATTCCCGATTGCCCCTAAAATATTCGGATTAATAATCAATTTTCAACTCTATATACATTGATAATGGAATAAGTATGAAGCTGCTGTAAAATCTCAATCGAAAAAAAACAAATCACAAATAAAATTCAATCATTAAATTTCAATACATCAAAGTTTGAAATTTCGATTTTGTATTTTGATATTTAATTGTTTTTTGGGATTGGTTAATTGTTATTTATTAATTCCTTTTCTTGATTTCCGAAACCAATTCTTTAAACTCTTTCGTTTCCTGCCTCACTTGTTTTACAAAACTATTATCATCAACGGCGCCGATTGCAGCGATCATTTCATCCTTATTTCTGAATGTTGCATGATGGAATTTATTATCATAGTCTTTCTTTCTTGAGATATAAACCTGCTCGCTTACAAATTCCTGTATCTTTACTCCTATGTCCAGAGAGGACAGCCACTGCTCTTTTGTCAATTCTGATGAACAATTTAATTCGCAAAGCACTGCATAAGCATGCTTCTGTTTTTCCGGCGGATATTTTTCCCAAAGCTCATTGTACCTTGCATGAATTTTTTCCCATGAACTGAGCTTGCCGGACCCGATATCTGCCCGCAGCTGATCAGCATTTTTTTCGGGTAAAAGCTGTCCGCCGAAATTAACCCACTTTGTAATTCTTTCTCCTTTTAATTCTTTATTCATCAGCGAAAAACCGGCTTTAGGATTTGAGTTTAAATAAGCAAGCAGGTTTTTTACTGCATAATAATGAAGCATATCATGGTAAGCATGGTAAGCAGCATGAACTTTAATAATCACGACCTTCCTGCTTGATTTTTCCATCTCCTCGCCGAGAACTTCCAAATTTTTAATTTTATCAGCGGGCCCAGATAAAAGATCTTTTCCGATTTTTATCAATTCATTTTCAGTCATAGTTCTGCTGTCATTGCTGCCGAGCAGCCAGGCTTTTGCTGTCCAGATTTCGAGAAGCCGGCATGCATTAAAAATCTCTTCAACTGTATCCGGTGCTAAAGCTTCATATTCTATATTTTGAATTTTACGTTTCCGTTGGTCGCGGCTTTTATACTTCCAGGTATTTCTTGCAAGGGCATACATATTATAAAGCCACCAGAAAGCGGGCATTACTTCCAGTCTGTCTTTTGATGCATTATTATTTATAAGAGAGAAGGGGAGCAGTATGTCAAGTTCGGCTGGATAATCTGCTTTTGATAATAATGTAAAAGAAGTAAAGCGGCATGGATGTTTGACGCTCGTACATAAGCCCGGCCAGAAGCCGCGTCCAGCCAGAATTTCATTATCATTTGCCCTGCTGTTATGGTTTGAGCCGATTGTGGCGCCGGCTGCTACATTACTTTGTCCCATTACTAATGATGCAACCAGGAAAGAATTATTATGATGCTGTTCATGCGCCGGAAAGATTAGATTATTAAGCACTTCGCAGCATGATATTGTTGAATTGTCTCCGAGAAAAGAATTTATAAGTCTTGCACCGTATTTTAAATTTGAGTTATCCCCCAGAATGAATCTAACTGCTTTGCATCCGTAAAAAATATGGCATCCGCAGCCTATAATTCCGTTTACAAGCTCAACGCCTTCACCAATCTGGGTAGGTTCTTCCTCAGAAGAATTAATGGTGAGGTTTTTAAGTTTATTTGCTCCTTTAATATAACAATGAGGACCGATCTTAACATCCTTAAGAATGAGCGAATTTTTTATTACACATTGGGTGCCTATAACCCCGTAAAATCCACGATGCTCGTCAAAGGTGTTCTGTGTAATCTCTTTTAATTTCTCCTGCAGCAATTTATCATCTACATATTTTGCCCACATATATGCATCTGCTCCAATCATTCCGTCGAACGGAAGAACCTGCCGGCACCCCGCCTCATTCATAAGATCGATCCAGACACGTACATCTTCTTCTTCACCTTCTTTAATAATTCCGTTACCGAATTTTGCATGGTCACTAGTATTTATTTCATCGACTTTTGAAATAATGCACCGGTCCCCTACGATGATGTGAGATAAATAGCCGACATTATGGATTGCTGCATCATCCCCGATATCGCATGAAATAATCAGACTATTTGTAATTCCAGCCGGCAGTTTCAAATCATGATGTTCAACTACAACGTTCTGAACACGTCCGATCCGTACAAGTCCGAAAAACCTGTTGTTAGCAATGAGCTTTGGGTCAAACTGATCGGTTACAAGAATTTCATCCCAGTTATTTGAAGAATTATTATTTTTTATAAGCTGCGCAGCTTCATCCTCTCTAAGATGCCTCCACCGGTTTTTTGGCCAGAATGTTTGCTGATCCCGGTAATAATATTCGTCTTTACCATTGGGCAGGAATTCATCAGGGATAAAATTTTTTCCGATTGCGCCGGCAGGCAGGATTGAAACTGTATCCATATTTTAATTCCTCAAGAAAATTTTAAGCATAGTACAAATAAATTAATCTCAATGTTCTGAAAAATCATGCTAAAAGTACAGCTAAGTAGTTTAAAAGGATAAGTATCAAAATAGCAGAAATTCTTGATAAAAATTGGAATTAAGAAGAAGATGATATTTAGAGTCCAGCTTTTAATAAAGGTGTAGCTCGTTTATCAGTTTTCAATATTTTTGATTATTGAAAAACCAAATCCGATGTTAAAAGAAATTGTATTTGAAAAAACACTGGTAGAAGATTGATAAATACTGCTTAATCCATAATAATATCTAAGGTCAAATATTATTTTACTAAATAAAAAATTATACTCAAGCCCTGCTCCTAAAACAATTCCGAATTCCTCCGATGCAACACCATTAGCTTTCACTTCATTTGTCTTTACTTCATTTATATAAATTTCTTCTTTTGCTTCTAGTAAAAAAGAAACTTCCGGCCCGATAAAGACCTTTGGATTAATGAATGAGTTTATCGGGAGTTTTAATTGAAAAATAAGCGGTATCTCGATGTAATCCATTTTAATTATCAATTTACGGTCAGGCGGAATAAAAATTCCTTTGCTTTTTAATTCTGTTCCCCGCATCGAGTAATTTATTTCCGAGCATACGAAAAACATATCTGAGAGCGGGTATTCAATAAATATTCCGGCTTTTATTCCATAATGAAAGCCGTCAATATAATTATCTGTTATTATGCTGCTGCTGTAATCCAATTTTGATAAGTTAAATCCTGCAGTACCTCCTATGAGTACCGGCTGTGAATATACAGAGAGGTTTAAAATCATAAAAAGAGAAATAGCAGTATAAACAGATTTTAAATCCAAAATTCCATCTCCTTTTGGAATAACTTTATGCTTTGATGTATTCAGTGAAGGCATGTAAGACTATTATTACTCTTCAGAATGTTTAAATTTTGGATCTTAAGATATGATTTCTATACAGTGATTCTCCCATCTTAGCCCCGAATCTTCTCTGAATTTAAATGCAAAGTGAAGCTATTTTATTAAACATTCAAGGAAATTATTCCTGAACTAATTTAGTTCATAATTTCGTAGATACTTCTTCTGCAAAGCTGCTCTCTACTTTAAACCTTCTGACCATAACATTACATCCGAAGCTGCAAAAGGAATAGATTTAGCAGCAAAACCTGCAGAAGACTTTAATAAGCTGACAGAAATCCTCCGCTTCACCATTAAAAATTGAGCAGGTTAGGTTTAACGGTCGTCCCTCCTTCGAAGATATAAAGTAAAAATTGAAGTTTTCTTTTTAAGAAATATAATTTTACGGCCACAACCAGCCGAATATACCGCCTGTTATTAAGCCGTAAATTAATCCGTCAAACATCGATTTAAATGTTGCCGACCATTTCCTGTTAAACCAGATGCTGTTTTGGAGCAAAGCCAGGCTGTATCCGATAAATGCCGTACAGCCGGCAAACCTGAATGCGGAAAGATAACCGGCATCAGGGCTGAGAGCGCGGCCGGCAATATATGCTGCAAAAATTCCTACAACCACACAATAGAAAAACCAGGAGATGAGGCTTGGCAACATGTTTACTGGCAAGGGATATACTGTTAAAGATACAACGGGTCCTTTTTTGATTTTCTCTTTAAATTCAGGAGTATTCCTCTCGCGATTGCTTCCTGAACAGGGAATCATATAATCTCCCGGGGGAATATTCAATTTCTGCAAATCATTCATCAGCTCATCTTCATTCGGTACTTTCCCGAAATCGCTGTTGTGATAACCCAAAATAGTGTGAATGATTGAGCTTATAATGAAGACTGCAACTGCGGAAAGAAGTATGGGAAGCCAGAGGGTGAATATTGAAACCATTTGAACCTCCTTCAATAAATTGCTTATTTAGGAAAGTAAATTTCAGTAAAAAGGATGAAGATTGAAATCAAATATAATTGAAACCACAATGATCTGAAAACTTTACTCTTTATTTTCTATTATAAATGCTAAAATCTCGGCAGCTTCCTTACATTGCTCCGTTGATACATCAAGATGTGTTACAATACGTATGGATTTCTTACCCAGTGCAAACATTAAAACTCCTTTTTCCGCAGCTTTGGATACTACCGTATTTGCGTCTATGTCCGTCTCGATTAAATGGAATATTAAAATATTTGTTTGGACTGTTGAAAAATCTATCGACACATTTTTGCATTCAGCGAGCCGATCAGCAATCATTTTTGCATTTTTATGATCCACTTCCAATCTTCTGAAATTATGTTCAATTGCATATAAACCTGCAG
>JBLNGL010000448.1:0-5257 GCA_050264735.1 Ignavibacteria bacterium
CATAAGATTTATCCCCCATCGCATTTATCATTTCAGGAGAAGGCCCGATGAATTTTAGTCCCGATTCCGCGCAGATTTCAGAGAAGCTTGCGTTTTCAGCAAGGAATCCATAACCGGGATGAATTGCATCGGCTCCGGTAATATGAGCGGCTGAGATTAATAAAGGAATTTTTAAATAACTGTCTTTACTCTGAGGCGGACCGATGCATACAGCTTCATCCGCAAAAGTTACATGAAGTGATTCGCGGTCAGCTTCCGAATATACTGCAACAGTTTTAATTCCTAATTCCCTGCATGTACGAATTATTCTTAAAGCTATTTCACCGCGATTTGCAATCAGGATTTTTTTAAACAATTCCTCAACCTTTCGAAAAGATCAGCTTGCTTCAAGTAAAAACAAAGGCTGGTTATATTCTACCGGTCTCCCGTTCTCGACTAATATTTTGACTATTTTTCCCGTTACATCAGTCTCAATCTCGTTCATTAATTTCATAGCCTCCACTATACAAAGTACGGTTCCGGTTGTAACATAATCGCCGACTTGCACGTAGGGGTCGGCATCCGGAGCCGGAGCACGGTAAAATGTGCCTACGATTGGGGATTTAACTTCATGAAGATTATTTGTTTGCTTCTCCTTTTCGGTTTGAGCAGGTTCGGCGGGAATATGAGATGCAGGTTGTTCAGGTTTGATTGAGTGAGCCATGATTTGGGGATAAGTACCTTCTTGAGCTCCTCGATTTTTTTTAGCTATTTTTACACGGAATCCATTCTCCTCTATTTCGATATCCGTTACTCCGCTAGTATCCAGAATTTTTACCAGTTTTTTAATGAGGTTTAGGTCCATTTTTTATCCTTAAACTTATGATTTAACTCTCTCTACATACTCCCCGGTTCGAGTATCCACTCTTATCGTATCATTTTTATTAATAAATAGAGGAACGTTGATGGTTGCGCCCGTCTCTAATTTAGCTGGTTTGTTTGCATTAGTAGCAGTATCTCCCCTGAAACCAGGTTCTGTATCAACTATAGATAAATTAATAAAAATAGGTATTTCGACATTAATAATTTCATCTCTGTTGAAAAGGATTTCAACTTCGGCGCTTTCCTTAAGGAAATTAACCCCTTTACCAAAAAGCTGGATTGGAACATTCATTTGCTCATAATTTCCCATATCCATACAAACTAGAAAATCTCCCTCTCGGTATAAATATTGGTACTTTTTCCTCTCTACACGAACTATATCAATACCTTCGCCGGATCTGAAGGTATTTTCCAGGACTCTTCCGGTTTTAATGTTTTTTAGTGTAGTTCTTACAAATGCTCCCCCTTTGCCCGGTTTTACATGAAGAAAATCTACAATAGAATATAGATCATTTTTATATCTTATTATTAAACCATTACGAAAATCAGATGTGTCCGGCATAGACCCGCAACTATAGGTGAATAAAAATAGGTCAAAAAAATAGAGATACGAGGCTTGAAAGTCAAGAAAATGAAAATCATAATTTTTTTAGTTTTTTATGTTATTTGATCGATTTTTGAATAAAAATTAGCAAAAAATGGTAAAAAATTCAGGATTTTTTATTTTTTTTATTTTGTGCTTTAAACAAAAATCCGTGCCGTTTCTGTTGTTTTGGGTCTAAATGTCTAATTATTTGTACTTGATTTTTCAGGGGATTAATTTCACTTTATTATTGACTGTTTGTCCTTTACCGATTTTGTAAATATTTTTTATTCTCAATAAATAATAAAGATCAGGATGTTTGAATACGTAGGTGCATTACATATGCATTCAATTTACTCGGATGGTTCCGGGGAGGTTAAGGATATTGCCAGATTTGCTTCGGAAGTAGGACTAGATTTTATAATTCTTACCGATCATAACACTCTCCGTGCACTAAAAGAAGGTTACGAAGGCTGGCATAATAACACGCTGCTTCTGGTAGGTTGTGAAATAAATGACCGGCAAAATAAAAATCATTACCTGGCATTTGGAATTAAAGAGGCTTATTCTACCAGACTATCTGCAGAAGAGTACGTAAGAAGAGTTAAAGAAGACGGCGGGATAGGATTTATCGCACACCCTCACGAAAAGCGCACTCACATGAAAGAGCATCCCCCATATCCGTGGATTGACTGGGATGTGGATGGTTTCACCGGAATTGAAATTTGGAATCATATGTCGGAATGGATGGAAAACCTGAATGAACAGAATAAGTACCAGTCTTTCCTTCATCCTTTAAAAACTATTTCCTTTCCGAATAAAAAAACAATTGATTTATGGGATAAATTAAACTTAAAAAGAAAAGTAGTCGGTATCGGCGGTGTTGATGCACATGCACATAAATACAACCTGCTCGGCTTTTTGGAAGTAGAAATTTTTCCTTATAAGGTTCTTTTTAAATCGATTCGAACCCATATTCTTACGCAGGACGAAATTAAAAAAGGGAGAAGCCACGAGGCAGTAGAGAGAGCAAAAAGAATTGTTTATGATTCTTTCGAGAAAGGATCATGCTTCATAGGAAATGATTATCATGCGGAATCTAAAGGATTCAGATTCTTTGCTCAATACGGCAAGAAAATTTATAATATGGGCGATACGATCGAAAAATACGAAAAAACAAAATTAACCGTGCTGGTCCCTTCCGTTAAAGGAGAAATTAGATTAATACGCAACGGAAAACAGATTGATTCAGTAGAAAACCATGAGGCGGAATTTGTAGTTTCCGGTAAAGGTGCTTACCGGGTGGAAGTATATCTGAATGATAAGGCATGGATATATTCGAATCATATCAGGATAGGGATTTAGTCAAAAGTCAAAATAAAAATTTATTTGCTTTCCAGAAAATTAGAGTTATTCAATATTAAAATTATTTCATCTGAATTATTGCCGTAGGGGATATATTTTTCTTTTATGACCTTTGCTTTTATATCTTTAAGTTTAAGAATTATTGAAGCAATAACTTTGGAGATTTCATCGACTTTAGTTTAGCAAATCGTTGATTTTCTTTTTATCAATTTTCAATCAATCTCTTAAAAGGCATACCAATATTTTGTTTCATTAGATGATTTCAATGAAATTTCACAAAACTTAATGAAATCTTTTTTGGAGTGAGCAGAACTTCAACTAAATTTGCTCCGATCGAAGTTGAAGATTTTACAAGTTGGTTTATTTATGTGTAGAATATTTGTAATATTTATAGAATCGATTAGTGCGATTACTGATAAAGCAAAATAATAAGAACAAAATTTTAATATCTTTAAATTCTTCCATTTTGCACGCTATACTGTTTTATTTTTAACTTTTGATTTTTGACTTTCTCACCACCCGCCTCCGCCGCCTCCTCCTCCCCCGCTTCCGGAAGAACCGCCGCTTCCCGAACCAGAGCCTGGTGCCGTTGAAGATGAGGAAACCGCACTTGAAAATGAGCTGCTGAAGGAAGAGACGAAATTTCCTGCGCCGAAAGCAGTCCAGCTGCTTCCCGAATACCATGAAGGAGAATAACCTGTTTCAATTGCAGCTTTATCCAGTATTGAAGAAAATTTTTCCGCCCATTCCTGTTCAACATCAAGAGCCAAGGCATAAGGGAGATATTTTTCGAAAATTTCTGGAGTTTCTTCCACAGGTATTATGTAATTCAACCTGTTTTTTTCTGCAGTAGAAAGATACAGCCTGAATCCTTCAATATTATCCAGCACTTTTCTTCCGAACAAAGTCGGGGCTTTAAGAAGATTGTAAAAGAGGAGATTTAATAGAGCTATTGCTCCAATATTAAATGTCATGAAAGGGGAACTTGAAGTAAATAAGAAGTATAATCCGACAAATTCTCCTAATATAAAAGGAATTGAAAAAAGCGTAATAAAAATAGTGCTCCCAATAAGTGTAAATTTTATTCTTTTACCTGAAAGAACATTCTGCCAGGATTTAAATACTGTAATCACCAGGAATGCAACCCCAATGGTCCATCCGAGAAGCCAAATCAAGATAAAAATTCCTTCGGCTTCACTAAAAAGAAATGAAAGAACGATAAACAAAAAAGATAAGATGATGCCATAAACAAAATATTTTCTATTCGTGATAAAATATGTTTTCTCATAGGAATTTTTCAGCTGCTTTTTCAATGCTTGTATTGCATCCCTGAAGACAGTATGATTCTTATTGTTCAGCTCAAGCTGATATTCTTTTTCTATCGCCGCTGATTCCGGCTCAATTCCAATTTTCGATTCAATTACCGAAGTCAGCATTGAAGAGACTTTTTTTGCAATAAAATTATCTCCTTTGGATAATTTCTTTAATCCAGCCAAAGCCTGCTTAACTTGATAATCGGAATTGTTTCCTTTTGAAAAAATTAATTTTGATGCAATCTTTTTTTCATCGCCTGCCAGAACCGAATTATCATCTTTTTTTCTTATTAAATAGAACTTGTCATTTTCCTCTTTAATAATCAGATATTTTTTTACGGCCATATTGATAACTGCCGATGCAAAAGTTTTATTATCGAAACCCATTTTATATATAAACCTCATTGAGGCAGGAGAAAGGTTATCGGGCGGATTATATAAAGGCACTATAATATTTTTTGCCGGATCTTTTCCTACTTTCCACCATGTAAACAAATAATAAATTAAGATAATCAATAATCCTAAAACGCCGGTTATCCCCCCGATATTATCATTTAGATAATATTTGAGTTTCTGGACATCCGAAGTTTCTGCTACAATTCCTTTGGGAAATTCAAGGACAACTGTTAATCCTTCTCTTTCCGAAAGTGGATAAATTGTTTTATATGCTGCTCTTCCGGGGGATAAAAACTGAGATTTAAGATTTCTTTCAATTGAACCAAACGGGCCTGTAAATCCGTAATATTTTAGTTCCATGGAAGATGCATATTCAGGCAGGGTAATTACTGCAGAAGCTTCATCAATTTGGAAATCCCATCCGTTCCCGGTTACATTCCAGTATAATTCATCATGGTCTTTAAAAAACCCAAGCTGGCGGCTGGTTTTATAGCTGATTGAATAGGTATAAATACCCGGATTCAGATATACATTTTCACTTCCGATATAAATTCTTATTCCGTTTGATATTTTCTCGGTGTGATAGTCTTCACTAAATCCGTTTCTTTTTATTTCAAGAATATCCAAATCTACAATAATATTATTTCCGAATTTATCTTTATACTTTGTCGGGAAGTCTCTGTAAATACCATGTCTTATTAGAACTCCCATTGCCTTAACTTTAATTGTTTCTGTTACG
>JBLNGL010000449.1:0-4168 GCA_050264735.1 Ignavibacteria bacterium
AATTAAAAGATTATAACTTTGAAGAAAGTGATACAATTAAAAGAAAATATTCAAGTAAAATTGATTTAGCAAAATGGTTCAACGAAAGAGAATTTAGGAATTTTACATTAAATTACTCATCCGGGAACATCAATCCTTTGCCGCTGTATCTCATTATCATTCCACTCACTTTACTGTTCTTTCAGGTGGTGCTTGCTGATCCGCTAACGGAATTCAGCAGAAACCACGCGATCGCAAACAGCAACAAGTTCGTCAATGATATTGAGGAGTACCACGCCAAATACGGTCACTACCCTGTTTCTCTCGCAGCAATGTGGAAAGATTACTATCCTGATATTGTCGGTACTGAAAAATTTCACTACTCGCCGTTTGGCAAGTCGTACAATCTCTTCTTTGAGCAGCCGAGATTTTTGTTCAACAACATTGGGACGAGAGAATGGGTAGTGTACAACCCAAACAATGAACATCGTATGTTCAGCCACACCGCCTGGTTTCTGCTCCTCACGCCGGAGGAGCTGGAAAGAAGTCAGGGCTGGTATGCTGTTCATGATACCAAAGTACTTCATTGGAAATATTTCTGGTTTGATTGATTTTGCACTCTGGAAAAAAGCATGCTGCCCTTTACGCGGCAGAATTATTTATGGAAGGTCACTATTTTAATGAATAATGGCAAGTGCCTTTATGGGATACTCAAGCTGACTGCGAGTGATTTTGTAAGATTTTTTGAGTCAATCGTTCCGTGCCGGTTGTCTTGTTCAAAGTTGTTCAGCTAAAAAATTTTTCAGCCGGAGGCTGATGAGCCTCAGGCTCAATAATTTTTGGCTTTGCCTACTGCTTACTGTCTGCTTTTATTCTTTTTAAGCAGTACCCTGTTATGCACATCAAATAATAATTGTTAATGAACAGACTATGAAAGTATTAATTCTTGGAGCTTCAGGAGCAACCGGCCGTTTAGTTGTTCAGCAGACTGTCAGCCGGAAAATTGAAACAAAAATTGTTATACGTGATATTGAAAAAGTATCAAAAGATATCCGTAACAATAACTTTGTTGAATGTATAGTCGGGAATATCTCTGAATTTGATCATGAGAATAACCTTAAAATAGTCAGCGGTTGTGATGCAGTTATATCCTGCCTTGGACATAATATTTCATTAAAAGGAATATACGGTAAGCCTAGACTGCTAGTTACGGATTCGATAAAGAATATATGCGAAGCGTTGACGGAAAGTAAAAAACACAAGGTGAAACTAGTACTTATGAATACTACAGCAAATAGGAATAAGAAAATAAATGAAAAATACCCTTTAGGAGATAGGATTGTTCTTTCAATACTTAGTTTATTATTGCCGCCGCAAAAAGATAATGAAAAAGCGACCGGCTATTTATCAGAGATTATTGGAGAAAGCAACCAGATAATTGAATGGATTGCAGTAAGACCTGATACTCTGATTGATGAAGATAAAGCAAGCAATTATGAACTTTTTGAATCTCCGGAACAGAGCCCGGTTTTTAATCCGGGAAAGACAAGCAGAATTAATGTCAGCTATTTTATAGCGGAATTATTAACGGATGAAGCATTGTGGGAGCGATGGAAGTACAAAATGCCAGTAATCTATAACATAAAAAAATGAACGATTTAAATGGTGCTAACCTCCTCAAAACGTAAAAGGCCAATAATAAATAGTAGTCCGTAGCAAATTATATTTACAAAAAAGGAATTATTATTTCTCAGCACTCTGTTTAATGATCACCCCAGGAGCTTACCCTCGATGGGACCGGGGCGGACGAAAGATAGAAGAGAAATTCGGGGGGATTAATTATCCCGCTTTTTTATTGAAGTCAAAGATATGATATCATCTGCTATTCTTTTGCAATTTTCCTTATCCAGACGCATGGAAAATAACATATACAAATCCCCCAATCTCTTTGACGGGGTTGTATTAAGTAGATAAAGCTCTTTATTTATATGAGAGATTCCCAAACTTCTTGATTCAATTTCTTCCAAATTATGATCGTAGACAGATTCTTCCATAATTCATTACTATAAAAAATAGAAATAGAATTGACAGAATTATCAATAAGCATACCTGAAACTTGAATATTAATAAAAATTTCTGCGGCGGATTAAATAGAGCTATTTTAAGAACTTAATAGAATAGGGAAATCTTTTTATTTGTATTAAAATATAATTAGAAAGGTTTCAAATAAATTTTACATGTAAAAAAAAGCCAGCCGAAAGGCAGGGACTAGCGCGGGAGAAGCATTAACTTCAAAATAGAATTAATTGCAGGCGGTAGAAGGGCCTACGCTTCATTATTTTATAAAGCGGCTATTTTACCTGAAATAAGACTGTAAATTTAGTCCCGCCCTTGCCGTCATATTCAATAGTGCCGCGAAGCTGATCAACTAAAGAAACAACCAGCTGCAGTCCTAATGTTTCAGTATTCCTGAAATCAATATTATCGGGTAATCCAATACCGTTATCTTCGACGGCAAGCGCAATTTCATTATCAGCCAGGCATAGACTTATGCGGAGAGTTCCATGCTGCTTATTGACGAAAGCATGTTTAAGAGAGTTTGATATCAGCTCATTCAGTATAAGCCCGATTGCAATACATTTATCAATATCGATAAAAATATTTTCTATCTTTAAATCCAAGCTAATATTTTTCGACTCATGCATATATGAAGAAAATAATTTTTCGGATAGTTCTTTGACATAATCTTCAATGTTAACCGTGGAAAGATTTCCCGACTGGTAAAGTTTTTCATGAATCAATCCCATAGACTTCACACGGTTCTGGCTTTCTTTAAAGACTTCAAGAGCTTTTTTATCCTGTATAAAATTGGATTGGAGGTTTATCAGGCTGGAGACTATCTGCAGATTATTTTTTACCCTGTGATGAATTTCTTTTAACAGCAGCTCTTTTTCTTTCAAAGATGCCTCAATTTTTTCTTCATAATTTTTTCTGTCGGTAATATCTCTCAATATTACTGTAAATATCTTTTCCCCGGAAACTTCCACCTGGGAAATTGACGCTTCAATAGGAAATTCTTCACCGTTATTTCTAATACCGCTGACTCTCCCAAGGTTGCCCATGGATCTATTTGTAATACCGGTTGAACCGAAATTATTGATGTGATTGGAATGAATTTCTTTAAAACGGTCGGGTATAAACCTTGAAACAGGCGTTCCGATTACCTCATCGGATTTGATCTTAAACATTTTTTCTGCAGCTTCATTAAAAAGGATAATATTTAGATCTGAATTAATTGAAATAATTGCATCCATTGCAGAATGGATAATGCCCGAGAGGCGGGCTTTTGTATCGCTTAATTTCTGTTTTGTTGTCTTATGTTTCCGAATTTCCTCTTTAAGATTGGCGCTGATTTTTTCAAATTCTGCTGTTCTTTCCAAAACTTTTATTTCCAGCTCCTGAAAAGTTTTTCTTAATATTTCATCAGCTTTCTTTTTTTTCATTTAACAGTCAGACTTACGGTTAATGATGATTTTTATTTAATCAACAGACAAGAGGATATTTAATTTACAGTGAATTATTAGGATTTAATTTTATTTTTTAACCATGAATCGACAATTGATTTAATTAAAGAATTAAATTCAAAAAAATCGGAAGGTTTGGAGAAAAATGCATCGGCTTTAAGCTTATTGCTTAATACTAGATCCCCTTCGAAATGAGAAGAGGTTAAAATAACTACAGGCGTATCTGCAAAAGAATTATCATTTCTGATTTCTTCAAGGATTTCAAAACCGCTTTTCCCGGGCAGGTTTATATCTAATATTATTAAGTCGGGTTTTGGGAGGCCCTTATATATTCCATTATTCCGGAGCAGGTCCATTACTTGAAATCCATTTGTAATTACAAAAAGATTGATATTAAGCTTCAGCAGATTAATAGATTGTTTGAGTAAATCTATATCAGCCCTGTTGTCTTCAATCAATAAGATTGAAGGAAAACCATTTTTATTCATTATACAGGTATTGTGAAGTAAAATGTAGTGCCTTTATTTAATTCTGAATCAACGTACATATGCCCGCCGTGCAATTCAACAATTTTTTTGCAGATAGATAATCCTATGCCCGTACCAGGATACTTTTCACGATTATGAAGTCTATGAAATATAACAAAGATTTTATCATGAAACTTA
>JBLNGL010000450.1:0-3102 GCA_050264735.1 Ignavibacteria bacterium
GCTGGGAAATTATAATCCCTCAGGCAAGCTTCCGGTGACATTTCCTAAGAGGTGGGAAGACTGCTCAGCTTTTAAAACATACAAAGCTGAAGACAGTGTAACTTATTATTCGGACGGAATTTTCGTGGGCTACCGGCATTTTGATAAATATAATATTGCACCTCTTTTCCCATTCGGCTATGGATTGTCCTATACAAACTTTCAGTATGGCAATCTTAAAGTAAATGGAGTTGACGTGAGTTTTGATTTAAAAAATACCGGTGAAATGGAAGGCGCAGAGGTTGTTCAATTGTATGTTAAAAATCTGGAAAGGTCAGTTGAGAGGCCGGAAAAAGAATTAAAAGCATTTAAAAAGGTAAGTTTAAAACCGGGGGAAATCACCAGAATCAATTTTTCATTTATTGGTAAAGCTGTTCCATTTTATGATCCATCTGCAAAAAAATGGAAAAGTGAACCTGGCAAATATGAGATAATGATCGGAAGTTCTTCAAGGGATATAAAGTTGAAGACTCAATTTTAAATTTTTCCGAAAGTATTGATTGTAGTTATTAAAGGTTTTGGATTTAATAATATCATTAATAATTATCGGTGTACTCTGCGGTTTCCGTTTCTCCTTGGAAAAGGTTAATTGGATTCAGAGGAATGCATCCTAATCTGATACTCGCATAATTTAATAAGATCTATTACTTTAAAATTCCCCGGCTGAAGCTCTTCCATCTTTAAATAATAATTCAATGCTTTTTTAAATTCTTTATTAAATCTTAACTCTTCAGCTTTATGAAAATAGTATAGTGCAATTTTACTCAATCCTTCCAGGGCGCCAAGATGCATCGGCTGTTCTTTTAAAATCCGTTTGTAAATTTCCACGGCATCTTCAATCTTACCCTTATTAAATAATTGAGCTGCTTCCTTTAAAAGCTTATCCCCTGCAGACTCGGTTTCACTATGTTTTTTTGCCGGCTCTGATTTCACTTCCGTGAGTGGAACATTTACGGCGGATTTTTTTAATTTTTTATCAAAGTTATTCAAAGTATCATTATCATTTTTATCCGGATCGAAAAAAGGAAATGATTTCGTGGAAAGAATGCCGGCTATGATCAGTGCAATAATAATTGCAATAAAAATCAATATTTTACTTTTGTTTCTTCTTCTCTCTGCAAAGACAGGCGTCTGGGATTTAGATTTTTGTTTCGAATTTATTTTTATCACCAGCACAGTCACATTGTCGTTTCCACCACGTTCATTTGCAATTTTGACTAATTTTTCACTGGCTTCAGCTGCGGAATTGGAAGAAACTATTTCTAAAATCTCTTCAGGATTTACTTTTGCTAAACCGTCAGTGCAAAGGATATAGCTTTGACCTTCTTTTATAAGGAGATCGGGAATAATATCAGCCTTCACCTGCTTGTCTGTGCCGAGTGCTCTTGCAAGAACTGTCTTTAAAGGATAATTTTCAGCTTCTTTGACGGATAATATTCCTTGTTTAATCATTTCATTAACTTGAGTATGATCCTCAGTCAGTTGTTCAATATTATTCTCATCGATTCTGTAAATCCTTGAATCGCCCACATGACCGATTACAGCTTTATTTGCTTTCAATACAAGTACGGAACAGGTGGTGCCCATTCCGGCGAGGTTATAATCGGAGCTTTCCGATTCCCAATAAATTCTCTTATTTGCCTGATCGATTGCATTTCTTAAAGCTTCAGATATATTTAAATCTTCTGCACTAAAATAAACCTTGCTTACCGCATCGACAGCCATTCTGCTGGCTATCTTGCCTCCGGCATGTCCTCCCATCCCGTCTGCTATAATAAAGAGCTGTCCTTGGCCGGAATAAATATCCATAGCACCAATGGGGTATTTCCCGAAACTATCCTGGTTTTCCGATCTTACTAAACCAATATCGGATCTGCCTGAATATTCTATTGAGAGTTTAACTTCGGCTGTCATTTAACCATTACGTATTTCAAAGCTGAAATCGATTTATTGCTGTATTGTTTTATTGTTATTAAGCAGAAAGTTATCCACATATTAATAAAAAAAAGAAAACCATAATAATATTTGTCAACTTTTTTCAGGACGACACACTGATTACCGGTTACCAATTACGGTTATCGGTTACTGTTCCTTAAGCGGGTTCTCAAAATTGAATCCGAACAAGGAAGGATTTTCGCCGATAACTGCTGCGGAAAAGATATAAAAAACGTAATTGTAAGTTTCTTCAGGGATTCTTTCTTTATAGTTTTCGAGGAGCTTCCACAAATTTCTGTCGCGAGGATTTTCAGGCATGCTTCTAATCAATCCGATTATATTATTTTCACCCCAATTATAGGAAGCCATTACAAGCAGGCCTGAAGCCTGCGCGTCGGTGCTGAAAATATCTTTAATGTATTTCGCCGCGGCACCGGTTGCTTTGGGAAAATTGAACCTGTCGTCAGCAGGATCAAAAACATTCTGATCTACCAAAGGTCCGATATTCAAACCGTATCTTTTTGCTGTCTGCGGTATAAACTGCCACATTCCCTTTGCATAACCATACCTGGTCTGCGGACCTACAATCCGATCCCTGAAATCGCTTTCCTGAAGAGCCAAATAAAAAAACTGTACAGGGAGTTGCATTCTCTTTAAATAATTAGTCACAATATTTGTATAGCCGTTGCGGTTTGCACGTTCCAAAGCATTCTTCAGTCTGTCGCTTGATTTCCATTTATTAATATAATTTTTTACTTCATCTAGAAAATCCTGAGGCATTAAGATCTCACATTCGCCGAACACTCTTGCAGTCTGAATAATTAACCTGTCTTCTTCAATCAAATCATAAATGCCGAGCTCACTGACAAGCTGATTATAATTATTTTCCATCTGCATATGTTTTGAGTCAATCTGCTGAAGTGCATTGCCTATTGCGCGGTCATTGGAATTCTTCAGGCTTTCCCTCAAACCCGATATTTCCAGCTCCAGAGATTTCATATCGTAAAAAATATTTTCAGCCAGAGATTTCTGCTTGTTTTCTTTAATTTGCTGGTAGACTCCATAAACCGCAGCTATAACGGCAACTACACCGATTATAATTATTATCCGCAGATATTTAGTTGAATG
>JBLNGL010000451.1:0-4458 GCA_050264735.1 Ignavibacteria bacterium
TTTCTGTCCCTCTTGTTGAATAAGGCGTATATTCATAAATCTGACTTATATTATCTACCTGTATCAATAATGCAATAATTGAAGCGGCTATAAATACACCGGCAGATTTTAATATGGATAATCTAAGCTGAGAATCTTTTACAGCCAAAGAGCGGGAAAAATAGTAGATGAAATAAACTGCTACCGCAAGCAATGTATAGAAGATAATTTGGACATGGAATCCCAAAAGGAATATTTGAAGTGCAATAATCAGAATTAAAAAATCGATTAGCCTGATTTTTTCTTTGAACCTCAACAGCATCAAAAAAATAAGAGGAAACATGCAAAGAGAGTTTAACTTTGTAACATGCCCGATGTAGAGAAAAACTATGATACCTGTACTGAAAGAAGACGCAATTGCCGTAAACAAGCTTATAAGAGTACTTTTTGTCAGATATTTCATCAGAAGAAATGTAGTAATTCCGAAAAGGAGCAGGTAAAATGTCCACATTGTATATTGAACTGAAAAAAAGCTTGTAAAAAGATCCCTTACAATTCGCACTGCCACTGCAATTAAATTAAACCATTTGGTTTCAACCATAGTCGCATAAGCAGGCATACCGCAGAAAATATAAGGATTCCATAGTGTATAGCCTCCTTTATGATTTTCGACGTAGGGTCTCATCGCCTCACTGGAAATTATATCTCCTGACTGGAAGGTTTTGTTGCCAAAATAAAGCGGATTCAGGAAAATAAGAAAGAGAATCAAAATTACAAGAATAACTGCCGGAATATGAAACCTCCGGGGGAGCAGCTCATCAATATTAAAACTATTGAAAAAATTTTCTTTTATTTTCTGTGTTTTAGAAGATCTTTCAATTTTTCTTTTTTTCATTTTTTATTAGCCTCAGCTAATCATACTTAGTTAATTTTTTAGCAATTAAATTTATTCCGGAACCTTTTTTATTAAGGGAGTAGTAGTCTGCTGCCATAAAGAAAAAACTAAAAGGCATAGCAAACAAGTAGTAAAACGGCAGCAGTAAAAAAAATAATTTTGAAATATTCAGCATTAACATCGGATATTTAATTCCAAGACGCCAGGCGATATTTCCCCAGCGGCCATAGGTATAAGTAAATTTGTAAATATCAAATCCGGCTGAACGCAGTTTAGACTCCAAATCTTCTTTAGAATAGCCGTTCCGTGCATGTTCTGCGATAAAACTTTCATCCTTTTCATCTTGAGCATCACTCCCTCCCAGATTAGACGGCGTATTTATCATAAGATATCCCCCCGGTCTTAGGGCTTCAAAAAAATTCTTAAAAACTTTTACGTCATCTTCAATATGTTCCATTACATCAATGCTTATAATAAGATTAAATCTATTTTCATAATTAATTTCTGTTAAATCTTCTACACCAAAAGAGATATTTTTAATATTTTTTTGTGAATAAAATTCACGGGCATCTTCAACCCAGCTTTTTTTTATATCTGCAGCGTAAATACTGCAGGGTTTCATTTTATCAAGCATAAAGTACGAATATTGTCCATATCCGGTACCAGCGTCGTAAATTTCAATATTATTGCTGCCGAAATTTTTTCTTAATTTTTTTAGTTCACGTTTTACATACCAGGTTCTCAGAAACATTATATCCAGAATTTTATAGAATAAAATCCTGGCAGGGGGAAATCTTTTAATGATCTTAGAAAAAATGTCTTTTATAGGATCGTAATGCATTAAAATTTTTTGCTAAGGAAGAGATAAAAAGATTTGATTGAAAATTCTGCAATACAGATTTTAGCCCCTATCTTTAATTATATATTCTTTTTCATCCTGAAAACTATGGACAAACATTTCGCCGAGCAGCCCCACTGAGAAAAACTGAACGCCCACAATAATTAATAAGATACCAAGAAACAGCATTGGACGATTGCTTAGGTACCTGCCCGTTATCCAGAGGTATGTTAAATATCCGTTAACAATTAATCCAAGCAGGAATGCAAAAGCACCGAAAAATCCGAAGAAATGCAAGGGACGTTTTATATATCTGGTTGCAAATGTAACCGTAATTAAATCAACAAAACCTTTAAAGAATCTTGAAGTGCCGAATTTCGTCGTCCCGTATCTGCGCGGGTGATGAACCACGGCAACTTCCCCAACCTTAAATCCCTGCCAATGAGCCAATACAGGCAAATACCTGTGAAGTTCTCCATAGACTTTTAAATCATTTGTAACTTCTTTGCGGTAAACTTTAAGCCCGCAGTTGAAATCATGAATTTTTATTCCGCTGAATATTTGAGTAACAAAATTGAAAAATTTTGAGGATAATTTTTTTATAAAAGGATCATGCCTTTTTCTCTTCCATCCCGAAACTAAATCATATCCTTCGTTTAATTTCTTTATAAGATTCGGTATTTCTGCCGGATCATCCTGCAGATCAGCATCCATTGTCACAACTAAGTCTCCATCAACATGCGAAAATCCCACCTGCAATGCAGCAGATTTTCCGTAGTTCTTTCTAAAGCTAATATATTTAAATCTTCTGTCCTGTCTGCAAATTTCTTTTATTGAAAAAAGAGAGTTATCGTTGCTTCCGTCGTCAACAAATAAAACTTCATAGTTAATATTCAATGGTTTTAAAGCTTTGCGGATTTCGTGTGACAGAGGATTTACCGATTCTTCTTCATTAAAGAGCGGAATAACAAGTGAAATTTTCCTAATTGCTTGACCTTCGGGAGAAGTGTGTTTTGCTCTTGGGAAATATCTTCTTCTTTTGTTGTAATAGGGCTTTTTATTATGAGATCTGTAATCGCTGGTCTGTTCCTTTGGCTTTTCCTGCGAATTTATATTCTCATCACTGCCTGATGCTGAATCACTTAATTTCTTTTCTTCCAAAATCATTTCCGGGTTTAATTGAAAATAGAATATCAAATTAATCCATAAAGAAGTTAAATACAATTAAAGAATTAAACCGCCAGTTTTAAAAAACTGCTTCTGAAATAAGTTCATAAAACGCAAATACAAATCTTTTTTAAACTAAAAAATTCTGCTGTACATCTTTGATTAGCATATAAAAATTATTAGTTAAAATAATCTTGACTTTTTTGTACAGATTCTTTAGGTTTGGTCTGAAACTAAAATAATTGTATACTCAATGAGATTATAATGAGTACTACTGAAGTAACTAAAATAGAAGAACTTACAAATACCGAATATAAATATGGATTTGTGACTGAAATAGAGGCTGAGACCTTCGAAAAAGGCCTCAATGAAGGGATAATCCGCCAGCTTTCGGCAGTAAAAAATGAGCCGGTTTGGATGACGGAATGGAGATTAAAGGCCTATAATCAATGGCTTACTATGAAAGAGCCTCATTGGGCAAATGTTAAATATCCTCCGATTAACTATCAGGATATCTCTTATTATTCCGCCCCGAAAAGGAAGCTGGAATTAAAAAGCCTGGATGAAGTTGATCCCGAACTTTTAAAAACCTTTGAAAAACTAGGAATTTCACTTGAAGAACAGAAAAGATTGTCCGGAGTTGCTGTTGACGCTGTTTTTGACAGTGTTTCCGTTGCAACAACCTTTAAAGAAAAATTAGCCGAACTTGGAATTATTTTTTGCCCTATAAGCGAAGCGACTCAAAAGTATCCCGAATTAGTAAGAAAATATATGGGGAGCGTAGTTCCATATACCGACAATTTTTTTGCCTCATTAAATTCTGCCGTATTCAGCGATGGTTCTTTTGCCTATATTCCGAAGGGTGTACGGTGCCCTATGGAACTTTCAACTTATTTTAGAATAAATGCTTCCAATACAGGGCAGTTTGAAAGGACTTTAATCATTGCGGATGAAGGATCTTATGTCAGCTATCTTGAAGGATGCACTGCTCCGAGGAGAGATGAAAATCAGCTTCATGCAGCTGTGGTTGAGCTGATTGCATTGGATAATGCACAGATAAAATATTCGACCGTGCAAAATTGGTATGCCGGCGATAAAGAGGGAAAAGGGGGTATCTATAACTTTGTGACAAAACGCGGAGCCTGCAGAGGTATTAATTCAAAAATATCATGGACTCAGGTAGAAACAGGTTCGGCTATCACCTGGAAATACCCGGGATGCATTCTTCAAGGCGATAATTCAATCGGAGAATTTTATTCGGTTGCGGTTACAAACAATATGCAGCAGGCAGATACCGGGACAAAGATGATTCATTTGGGAAAAAATACAAGAAGTACAATAATTTCAAAAGGTATTTCCGCAGGCAGAAGCAATAATAGTTATCGAGGTCTAGTAAAGATAAATCGAAAAGCAGAGAACGCGCGTAATTTCTCGCAGTGCGATTCCCTACTCTTGGGAGATAAATGCGGAGCTCATACTTTTCCATATCTGGAAATCAATAATCCGACTGCACAAATCGAACATGAAGCAACTACTTCAAAAATCGGGGAAGACCAGATATTTTATTTAAATCAGAGAG
>JBLNGL010000452.1:0-3581 GCA_050264735.1 Ignavibacteria bacterium
ATTTTTCTTTGCATTCTCTAATGCAGAATTAAGTGCACCGTATCTAAACATAACTATTGATTTTGCCATTCCCGGATGCATAAATAAAAGAGGAGGAAACATATATGTATCGGCATCCCAAAAAATATGTCCGTAGTATCCCGATGTTGCCAAACCCATCGGCGGAATACTGAAGCCGGTGTTTTCTTCTATGCTGCAGAGAAGATAAAAAATCATGGAACGGATAATTTTTTGAAGCTGCTCATCACCCTCTAAAATTATATCTGTCCGCCATAGATGATGCCATTCATCATTATTTTCTGCTAATAATTCATTAAAACCGGTTTCCCTGGCTTTGCGGCAAATCTGAACAGACTTTTCAACAAGATCTTTCGGGCTGTCTTTTTCTGAAACTGCAGAAATTATTTTGTAAAAAGTATATTTCTTATTTTTTTCCGCAGGAAATTTAAATGTAATCCGGGCAGATTTATTTTCTTTGCTGAATGTAATTTTAGAATTATTAATATCCCCTTCATAATATACTTCTGAAGCAAGAGCAACTTTTGTATGCCTCCCTTCAGTTTGGGATAAAGCGTTTATCTTTCCCCCCTTTGCCTCCACCTTCGCCTCAGCCTTTAAGATCTCCATAAAGCCCGGATACCATTCAGCCGGCCATTTACCGGGAGGATTCGGATTAATTTTTTCAAGTTTTGCAAGAGCCATTCTTTCTGGTCTATTTCTCTCCTCAATAGGAAAAGATAACCTTATAGTATCTGAAAACTCCGGGGTTAGTTCAATTCTAGTAACGGCAAGATTTTTATTTTTTCTTGAAACAAAGGATAAGATATTAATCCTGGACGAACGGCTGCCGGGATCCCAGGTGTAACCGGTTTCAATCATTCCGTTATACATATCCAGCTTCTGAAAATAATTTCTGAATTCGGATGTATCTTCCGGAGAATATTTTAATTCCTTAGTTCCGTTAAAGTAAACAATCTCATTCCATGCCGGCAGATCTGCAATTCTTGGAATATCATCCTTTGCATGATCAAAAACTTTTATCATGTAGGATGATGCCTGCGAAAGTCCTAATGGAGCAGAAGCCAGGCTGAAATAACCGTTTCCGATGAAAGTCGGGAAATAAGGATGGAAATTATTGGTGGATAATATAAAAGTATTATCTTGAGCAGATAATAAATTCATAAAAAGAAGAAAAATCCAGCCCCTGCTGAATATGCCGGGGCCGGATAAATGATTTATAATTTTGCAGACTTTCACTGTAATTCCTTAAAACTGATAACGAACCGATAACATAAATCTTCTTGGAAGAATTGGTCTTGCTAAAAAAATCGGATTTCCACCGGTTGCAATCAATCTTGGATTCCCTTCTTCTAAACCTTGTGACTGATAAACATTAAGGAGATCAGCCATGATAACAATTGCCTGATTTGGGAAATTATATATCGCTCCAAGGTTGAGATAATGATATGCTTGCAAATCCCCGACATCATTATACCTTGTATAAACTTCTTGTACGTTATCATATTGCGCATCAATAATATCCCTGCTGCCTACAAAGTGAAAATCTGCTTTAAGTCCTAATCCAACCTGAGAAGTATAAGTTGCAAGTAAATTCCCAATATAATCAGGAACACCTCCGGCACTAAGAGCTGAACCTCCAGGTTCCAGAGTTTCTGAACTAATAAAAGTACCTACTCCAAGAATATTAAATTCGGGGGATGGCTGAATTGCAAGCTCCAGTTCTGCGCCGTATGCTCTGGCATCAGGATTCACCTGAACATCCCAAAATGTTTGTCCGGTTACAGGGTCAACAACTAATCCCTGGCCGATGTTATTAATTATTTCAGCCCAAAAACCATTTAAGGTAGCAGCAAAAATTTCCCCTGAATACTTAACTCCAAGCTCAGCCATTCTTGATTCACGAGCTTCAAATAACTCAACCTGGGCTTGTGCATTAGCATTTAAAAATTCATCCAATGCAGGCATTTTATAAGCTCTGCTTCCCTGAGCAAAAATTGCAAACTCAGGATTCAGCTTGTAGTTCAATCCGATTGAACCAGCCCAGTCATCAATTGTTCTTGCAAAATGTCTGAATGTATTATTACCCCATGGCTCTATATCATAAGTGGTACTTGAATCACCATCTAAATCAACTGATGAAGTATTTTCCGAAGTCTGAACAAAATCATTCCATTCATACCTGAATCCAAAATCTACACGTAGTTGTTCAGTAAGATGAAGCTCTCCTCCGATTACCGGTGACATTACTGTGGTAGTACCTGAGCCTTTAACATAGTTCGAAAGGTATCTCGAAAATCCATTGCTGGTATATTCAATATCACCTGGTGTAAGTACTAAATCAAGGAATCTGGGATTGTCCCGAATATCGGTTAGAATATCTGTAAAGAACCATGTATTGTCCTGTGTGTAATTTGCAAAATACAATCCGAGAGAAAAATTATGCATACCAAAAGATTTTCTTACTTGGAATTGATTTTGAAATGCGGAAAGAGGTTTCTCCACATGCCATTCTCCGCCCGGTGCTACAAGGTCGTTTGGAGTATCAAATGTTAATTTATTGCCATCTGAGTCAAAATGATTTGTAAATAAAAGTTCACCGGTAGTACCGGCAGGCAAGCCAAGAGCACTGATTCTATCATTAATGTAATCAGTTGCTGTCATCACATTGAAAGGGACAATCGCATTCCATTCTTGAGAATTCTCCATAAACTGAGATGAATTCTTCAGGTTCCATCCGTCTTCAAAATCGAAAGAAAGTTCTGCTGTTAACCAGTAAGCTTGTGTTCTCAATCCGTTATCAAGAGGAAGAATCAAATCATCTCCGTTTGGAAGAGGAACACTTATACGATTACCTTCGAGTGTATTCATGGCACCGTAATCGGAGAAACCTTCAACGTATTCGGGGTCATCAGGATTTTGAAATGGAAGAGGAAGAATAAACTGATTCCTGTCATCGAGAATTTTTATAGAAGCGCGGACATAACCATTTCCGAGCAACCTTGTAATGTTAGCTTTGATTTGTCCTCCTGCTATACCCGGGAAACCAGGATCGCGGACTCCTTGATCATACCTATAAAACCCGCCAAGGTTAAATCTCCATTCATCAGCTAACGGACCGTTAACATTAAAATCATAACGTGCGTAACTCTCGGTTCCACCTTGTATTTTAATGGAACCGCCAAGTTCGGAGCCGCCAGTTTTATCTATCATATTAACAATAGCACCAGGAGTGTTCGATCCGAATAATGCTGAATTCCCTCCTCTTATTACTTCCATAGTTTGAACATTTTCATCAACCCTGAATAAATTATCAGCATTCATGAAGAAAGTATGCATCGTTGGAAATACAGGCAGCTCGTTTTCCATGAACATAACATACTCAACGCCGAGAATTCCTCTCATGGTAATATTTTGATTTACTTCACCGCCTGAACTCTCAACCCTAGTAAATCCAGGGACATACCTTAAAACTTCTGTTGTGCTTCGAGGTGCTGCCTGTTCAATTTCCCTTGGAGTTAAAGTACTTATTGCAACTGTAGATTCGATTTTTGCCCGGGGTG
>JBLNGL010000453.1:0-3402 GCA_050264735.1 Ignavibacteria bacterium
CAATCCGAAGCCGTCCATTCGCATCAATGGAATGCCGAACGATTCTCAAGCGGTGTTTATTTTTGTCAATTACAAGCGGGTAGATTTATCAGTATTAAGAAATTACTTCTGCTGAAGTAAGATTTTATACAGCATTATGCATATTCAGCATTATATACTGGATAGAATATGGCATTTCATTTGTGTTTAATAACAATTTGGATTGTTTTTTTATGTTTGATGTTGAAATATAATTTATCCAGAAAGGGGTCCTCCCATGAAGAATCCGATACAACAATTTATAAAAATTTGCCCCAAGACAGGCGCGTTTAAAGGCTTAAAACCGGTTAAGGGATTTGCCCGCTTATTTTTACCGCTAGCCGGATTTCTTGCTTTGCTTTGGGTATTGTTCCGTGTAGTATCAAAGCCCAGCAGAATAAATTACCCTTGCGTTAGGGCCGCTTTGCCGTTCGCTTCAGGATTTATAGCCTATATTACCGGATTATTTTTAACAGCATTAATTTTTCTCAAAGTCAAAAAATTATTAAAGACTGCTAACTACTGGATCGCATCATTATTATTTGTTTTAGGACTTGGAGTATCGGTAATATTCCAGGGACTTGATCATTCAACAGAAGCTTCAATAAAAACATTCACACCTCCCTCACACTTGCCTTTTGGTGTTGCGAAAGGAATTTATCCTGGCCGAGTTGTATGGATTCATGATCCTGAAGCTACAAATGAAAATTGTACGTTATCCCAAAATTATGACGGCACCACTAATGAAAGCGATGACGGGTGGTTTCTAAAGAAGAATAATAACCAGGAAGTTATTGATGCAATGCTATCTAAAGCTCTGCAGGCTTTAACCGGTGAAATCAGCGACACGGCGGCATGGAATGCAATATTCATGTATTATAACGGCAGCAAGGGAAAGGGAGAAGTAGGTTATAATTCTGAAGAGAAAATATTCATTAAAACAAACAGCACAAGCTCCTGGGCCGGGAACTTCAATACAAACAACCTTTCCAAAACCGACAGCAGGAATAATCCGTATTTTAATATATCGGAAACATCTCCTCAGGTTGTTTTATCAGTTTTAAGGCAATTGATTGATACATTGGGTGTTCCGCAAAGTAATATTTATATCGGCGATCCGATGAAACATATTTATAAACACTTATATGATATGTGGAATGCTGAATATCCTGATGTGCATTATCTTGATCATGATGCAACCTATTCAGGTTTAGGGAGAGAGCAGGCTGCAGCCGGTGACAATGAAGTAATCTTTTATTCAGACAGCGGAAAAATTTTGAGAACTAATGTCTGGGGTCCATGGAATCCTAATGGTCCTTTTAATCCTGCTTATAATGATCGTATCTATCAAATTTTTGAGGATGCAGATTACATTATTAACATTCCGATGTTAAAAGGTCATAGGCGAGCCGGTATTACAATGTTTGCAAAAAATCATTTCGGTTCGCATACCCGTGAAAATGCTTCGCATTTGCATAATGGTTTAATTTGGCCTGAGGAATTGGGTGAAGGGACGCCGCGCGAGGGGTACGGTTTGTATCGTGTTCAGGTTGATCTAATGGGAGATGAAATACTCGGCGGAAAAAATCTTCTCTACTTAATGGATGCATTATGGGCTGCCGATCATGAGCTAGGTTCGCCAAAAAAATTCCAGAGCGCTCCATTTAATAATGATTGGATGTCTTCAATTTTCCTGTCATTAGATCCGGTTGCGATTGAATCTGTAGGATACGATTTCCTTCAGGCTGAATTTACTGACGAACGGAACAACAGCGACGGCGCCGGACAATACATTCAAATGAACGGTGTTGAAGATTACCTCCATCAAGCATCGGATCCTTCCAATTGGCCCGACAGCATTTTAGGAGCCGACGGTATTATATATCCTTTTAAAGGATATGATCCTGAAGGGGACGGAACTCTTTTAGCCAGCTTGGGTGCGCATGAACATTGGAATAACCTAACTGACAAGAAATATTCCCGGAACCTCGGAACAGGAGAAGGAATTGAATTAGTTCAGCCTTCTATTGTTTCTGTGAAGAATATCGCTCAGAATATTCCGGATAAATTTGTTTTGTATAATAATTATCCGAATCCTTTTAATCCCTCTACTACTATTAAATTTCAGTTAAAGGAAAGCAGCATAGTAAAACTTTCTGTTTATGATGTTGCAGGAAAGCTTGTCGATATTATTTCTGATAATGAATACAAGTCTGCCGGAACTTATGAAGTAGAATACAGAGCGGAAAAATTATCCAGCGGAGTTTACTTTCTCTTAATGGAAGCAAATAATTACAGCCAGACAATTAAGATGGTTTATTTAAAATAATTTTTATTTTTTATAGAATAATTTCTGCCATGCAGGCTGAACCTGCATGGCATTTTTTATGTTTAAATATTAGCTTCGTCAGCAAATTTCATGAATAGTCATGATCTGGTTTTGCAAAATAGATTATAACATTTATATTAACATTAAGAAATTTTAGGTAATTCATAATGCCTCTTTTTGGACCGCCGAATATTGAAAAATTGAAATCAAAGGGGGATGTGAAAGGTCTTATAAAGGTTCTGACCGGTGAGAAAGACAACAATCTCCGGAGCAAGGCGGCCGAAGCATTAGGGGATCTTCAAGATACACAATCAATAGATACATTAACTGCCGCACTTAAGGATACTGACAAATTTGTACGTTTTCAAGCTGCAATTGCCCTCGTAAAAATTGATTCTAAAAATGCAGGCGCTGCTGTGCCTATTTTAATTGATGCTCTTGAGAAAGGATACGACTGGGCTCAAGGAAGAGCAATTGAAGCGCTTGGAAAAATCGGGGATCCGCGTGCTATTGAACCGCTTATCATTGCGCTTAAAAAACAGTACCGCAAAGATAATATGCGCATTACCCATGATGCATTAGTAAAAATTGATCCTGTTTGGAAAAAATCGGAAGCGGTAAAATCAGCCGTATTGAAATTACTACCTCTGCTTAAAGACAAAAGCTATGAAATTTCAACCAATGTGAAAAAGGTTATGATTATGATTGGGGAGCCTGCTGTTGAACCACTTTACAGCGCATTGCTGTTTGATTATTCAGGTCCAAATTATGCTGAAGATGCTTTGCAGGAAATTAATCCCAGCTGGATACACTCGGAATCAGCAAGAAACGCCATACCGATGTTTATTGCTGCACTTAAAGACAATGATTTTCATGTCCGGGAGGCTGCGGATAAGCTTCTGGTTAGAATGGGGATAGCTTGGAGAAATTCGGAAGCCGGCAATGCAGCGCTGCCGATGTTCATTTCTGCCCTAAACGATAATGATTTTCATATCCGCTGGACAGCCGTAAGAGTTTTGAGGGAATTGGGAAGCCAAAGTGTAGTTGAACCTTTA
>JBLNGL010000454.1:0-5855 GCA_050264735.1 Ignavibacteria bacterium
CATAATCAGGCATTGAAGAGGCATTATGAGAAATTAGTTGAAAAGCTGACTAAACTAACTGAAGGCCAGACTTCAGTAAGTATTCGCGATCTTGATGGAAGCGTGGTTTTAAGGAACGGCACTGTTATAAAGGAAAATACTTTCTCATCTATGGAAGATGTTACAAAGCTTGATTATACTTTGGAATGGGTGGAATCGAAGAGAACAAACCATCACATAAATACTTTATATAAAAATTATTTTGATGTTCATGCTGATATTGAAGAAGAATATAAGAAAGAAAAAATTAAAATTACCAGTGGAGATGAACTTCCTCCCGGAATAGTCCAGCTGGCTAAAGTTTATGTGGCTAAAAAAAGAAAATTGGCCGTGGGCGATAAAATGGCGGGGCGTCACGGTAATAAAGGTGTGGTTGCTAAGATTGTTTCTGTTGAGGAAATGCCGTTCCTTCCCGACGGAACTCCGGTGGATATTGTCCTTAATCCTCTTGGAGTGCCTTCACGTATGAATCTTGGTCAGCTTTATGAAACTGCTTTAGGCTGGGCAGGGAAGAAGCTTGGCCTCAGGTTCTCAACGCCGATTTTTGATGGGGCTAAAATGGAAGATGTTGATCAGTGGCTTGAGAAAGCAGGTTTGGAAAAAGGGAGCAAGACAGATCTTTATGACGGGAGAACCGGCGAGAAATTCCATCAAAAAGTAACATGCGGTTATATTTATATTCTGAAGCTCAGTCATTTGGTTGATGATAAAATACATGCCAGGTCAATCGGACCATACTCCTTAATTACTCAGCAGCCTCTAGGCGGTAAAGCACAGTTTGGAGGACAAAGATTCGGAGAAATGGAAGTCTGGGCTCTTGAAGGTTATGGAGCTTCTCATATCCTGCAGGAAATATTAACCGTAAAAAGTGATGATGTAGCGGGAAGAGCTAAAGTATATGAAGCAATAGTAAAAGGTGAAAATCTGCCGGAGCCAAATATCCCTGAATCCTTTAATGTTTTGATTAAAGAACTCCAGGGATTAGGGCTTGATATAAAAATTAATTAACCGGTTGATAAATTTTAAATAGAAATTAGGAGATTAGAATATGCCATACCGAGTTCAAGAAAATGCAATGCGGGATGTTAGCAGCATTACTATTTCTTTAGCAAGTCCTGATGATATACTCTCTAGATCCCATGGCGAAGTAACAAAACCGGAAACAATAAACTACAGATCATTCCGGCCTGAAAAAGACGGATTATTCTGCGAGAAGATTTTTGGTCCCACTCGCGATTGGGAATGCTTCTGCGGTAAATATAAAAGAATAAGATATAAAGGAATTATTTGTGACCGGTGCGGTGTTGAAGTTACTCAGAAAAGTGTACGGAGAGAGAGGATGGGACATATCGGTCTTGCTGTACCGGTCGTTCACATCTGGTTCTTCAGGGCACAGCCGTCTAAGATCGGAAATATTATCGGTATCAGCTTAAAAGAACTTGAAAAAGTAATTTATTATGAATCATATATTGTGATTAATCCGGGACCGACAGGATTAAGCCGTTTGGATTTAATATCTGAAGATCAATACTTTGAAGTTTTAAATTCAGTACCCGCCGGAAATGAAAAATTGGAAGATTCCGATCCGAAAAAATTTATAGCCAAAATCGGCGGCGATGCCGTTAAAGAAATCTTAAAGAATACCGATATTGAGTCTTTATCTAAAGAGTTGAGAGATCAGCTTAAAGAGGAGACTTCACAGCAGAAAAAATCGGATCTGCTTAAAAGATTAAGAGTAGTTGAATCTTTTAAAGAAAAAGAAGGGAAGGTTCCGAATAAGCCTGAATGGATGGTTTTAAATTATATACCTGTAATTCCTCCCGAACTAAGACCGCTGGTTCCTCTTGAGGGCGGAAGATTCGCTACCAGTGATCTTAATGATCTTTACAGAAGAGTTATAATCAGAAATAATCGTCTTAAAAGATTAATAGATATAAAAGCTCCTGAGGTCATTCTTCGAAATGAAAAAAGAATGCTTCAGGAAGCGGTTGATGCTTTATTTGATAATTCAAGAAGAGGAAGTGCTGTAAGAAGCGACAATAACCGCCCTTTAAAATCTTTAAGCGATATGCTTAAAGGGAAACAAGGACGCTTCCGTCAAAACCTGCTGGGTAAGAGAGTTGACTATTCGGGACGTTCCGTGATTGTTGTCGGTCCTGAAGTAAAGCTCCATCAATGCGGTTTGCCTAAAGATATGGCCGTAGAGCTTTTCAAACCATTTATAATCCGTAAACTCATCGAACGCGGGCATAATAAAACAGTAAAAAGTGCAAGAAAAGTTGTTGACAGGAAAGACCCGATAATCTGGGATATACTTGAAAAAATTATTACCGGTCATCCTATTATGCTGAACCGTGCTCCAACGCTGCACAGATTAGGTATTCAGGCCTTCCAGCCGGTGCTTATTGACGGAAGAGCAATTCAGCTGCATCCGATGGTTTGTACTGCATTTAATGCTGACTTTGACGGCGATCAGATGGCGGTTCATGTTCCTCTATCCTATGAAGCTCAGCTAGAAGCAGCAATATTAATGCTTAGCAGCCATAATATCTTATCGCCCCAAAACGGCAGCCCCATTGTCGTTCCGACTCAGGATATAGTTTTAGGCTGCTATTATCTTACCAAGCTTCGCGAAGGAGATAAAGGCGAGGGAATGCTTTTCAGCTCTCCGGAAGAAGTTATTATGGCTTACAACAATAAAATTTTAGGACTGCATGCAAGAATTAAGGTTAAAATTGACAACCAGATTATTGAAACTACAACCGGAAGAGTAATCTTTAATCGGATTGTTCCGAAGGAAATGGGCTTCTTTAATCAGCTTCTCATTAAAAAAACATTCGGCGGTTTTATCGGCCAGATGTTTATGAAAATGGGAAATAAAGTAGCTGCTAAATTTCTTGATGATTTAAAAGAGCTTGGTTTCAGATATGCTACTGCAGCCGGGCTGTCTGTAAGTTATGGCGATATGATTATCCCTGATGAAAAGGAAACAATGATTTCCAGAGCTAACAAAGAAGTTGAGAAGATTTTAAGTCAGCACGAACAGGGTGTTATCACCGACTCCGAACGTTATAATAAAATTATTGACGTTTGGACTCACACTACAAATGATGTTGCACGTGCTTTAATGGAGAAACTCCGCCAACATAATCAAGGCTTCAACTCTCTTCATATGATGGTGGATTCCGGTGCGAGAGGTTCGCAGGAGCAGGTAAGGCAGCTTGCCGGTATGCGGGGTCTCATGATGAAACCTCAGAAAACTTTGTCCGGGCAAGCAGGTGAAATTATCGAAAGTCCAATCGTTGCAAACTTTAAAGAAGGACTTTCGGTACTTGAATATTTTATCTCTACTCACGGTGCAAGAAAAGGTCTTGCCGATACAGCATTAAAAACAGCTGATGCCGGATATCTTACTAGAAGGTTAGTTGATGTTGCCCAGGATGTAATTATAAGTGAAATAGATTGCGGAACAATTCTCGGTATTGAAGTCACTGCTTTAAAAGATGTTGAGCAGGAAAGAGAGCCGTTGAGCGAGCGTATTACCGGTCGTGTGGCACAGGAAGATGTAGTTGATCCGAAAACAGATGATGTAATTGTGCCTGCAGGTGATATAATTACCGAATCTATTGCTGAGAAAATTGAAGACGCAAATATTGAATCAGTATATATTAGAACGGTATTAACCTGCGAATCTAAGAGAGGCGTTTGCGCAAAATGTTACGGCAGGAATCTAACCAACGGCAAACTCGTTGAAATCGGTGAAGCTGTGGGTATCATTGCCGCTCAATCTATTGGGGAACCTGGAACCCAGCTTACCCTGAGAACATTCCACCTTGGAGGTACATCTTCAAGAATCGCAAGCCAGTCGCAGGTTGAAGCTCATGGCGACGGCACCGTAAAATTTGAAAGAATTTCATTTGTTGAAAAATCAGATTATATAGGGAAAGTAAAAGTGGTTACCGGGCGCAGAGGAGTTATCAATCTCTATGATGAGAATAACCGGCAGATTAAGAAGTACGATGTTCCTTATGGTGCTGAACTTGTAATAAACGATAACCAATCTGTAAAAAAACGCCAGCCGCTATACAGCCATGATCCGTATAATGCTGTTATTCTTTCGGATATCGGCGGCAGAGTCAGATTTGTTGATTTAATTGACGGCAGCACTCTACAGCAGGTAACCGATGAACAAACCGGGCATGTTCAGAAAGTTGTAATCGAATCAAAAGATAAAAATTTAACCCCGAGTATATTAATAGAGAATGGAGAATCTAAAAAAACATTCAACATTCCCACTCGTGCCTATTTGTCCGTTGAAGAGAATGAAACAATTACTGCCGGTACTATTCTAGCAAAAATTTCAAAGCAGACTACAAAGAGCCGCGACATTACAGGAGGACTTCCAAGGGTTACCGAATTATTCGAAGCGAGAAGCCCCCAGGAGCCGGCTATCGTTTCGGAAATTGAAGGTAAAGTAAGATTCGGAGCACGTAAAAAAGGATCAAGAGAAATTTTTGTTATTGCTCCCGATGAATCGGATGAGAAAAAATATAATGTGCCTTTAGGAAAACATATCCTTGTTCAGGAAGGAGATGAAATTCCTGCTGGTGAAAAGATTACAGACGGACCGATAAATCCGCATGACATTCTTAAGATTAAAGGTACGAGTGCGGTTCAGGAATATCTGGTAAATGAAATTCAGGATGTTTATCGTCTGCAGGGTGTAAAAATTAATGATAAGCATATTGAAGTAATAGTCCGGCAGATGCTGCAGAAGGTTAAAATAGTTTCTCCGGGTGATACCAGGTTTCTTGAAGAAGATATGGTGGATAGGAATGAATTTATCGAGGAAAACAGCAAGGTAATGTCGATGGTTTACATTGAAGATAAAGGTGACTCTAAATTCAAAGACAGTCAGCTCATTGCAAAAAGTAAGCTGAGAGAAATTAATCTCGATTTGAAGAAAAAGAGTAAAAAAGTTATTGATGCACGGGATGGTTACCCAGCAACTTTTGAACATGTCCTCCTTGGAATTACGCAGGCTGCTCTTTCAACAGAAAGCTTTATCTCTGCAGCTTCTTTCCAGGAAACAACAAAAGTATTAACTAATGCTGCAACCGAAGCAAAAGTAGATTATTTGCTCGGATTAAAAGAAAATGTTGTAATGGGTCATCTAATCCCTGCAGGTACCGGCCTGAAGAAGTACAGAAATATATTGCTGAAATCGGAAATAGCAGTGCCTGAAGTAAAAGAAGAGGAAAAAATCCAGGCAAGCTGATAATATTTATAATTCGGCTCATACAGTAATATTGAGCCGAATTTAATTGTCTGTTATATCGTCTTTTCTTGACTAATTTTCGAGTAACCTATATATTAGAAATCTTAATTTTTTTTGATTTTACAATTTTTTGGAGATTTAGTGCCCACAATTAATCAGCTGGTTCGTAAAGGCAGAATTCAAATATTCGGAAAGAATAAAGCTCCCGGTCTCGATGCATGCCCACAAAAAAGAGGAGTGTGTACGAGAGTATATACCACTACACCTAAAAAACCGAACTCCGCCTTGAGGAAAGTTGCAAGAGTAAGACTTACTAACAATATTGAAGTAACGGCTTACATTCCTGGAGAAGGGCACAATCTTCAGGAACACTCAATTGTTTTGATTAGAGGAGGAAGAGTTAAAGATCTTCCAGGAGTCAGGTATCATATCATACGAGGAACTCTGGATACAAGCGGTGTTGAAGACAGAAAAAAAGGCAGATCCAAGTATGGAGCAAAAAAACCGAAGGCTAAATAGAAATGAGAAAAAAAAGAGC
>JBLNGL010000455.1:0-2937 GCA_050264735.1 Ignavibacteria bacterium
CTCCAGATAAACTATATGATAACCATAATTATCAGCCGAATATTCGAATCTTCTCGGGAAGCTGATTTCATTTTCTTTAAGCTTTGCAACGGCATCTAAAAAAGCTTTATCAAGCTGATTAATATAGAAAGTTCCCAGCTCTCCCCCGAATTTTTTTGTATCCTCATCTTCGCTGTATTTTTTTGCATAATAACTGAATGTTACGCTTCCTTTTAAGACACTGTCCCTGAGATCGGACAGAAACTGAATAGTTCTCAAATCCGATTCCTCATCATTTTTAATTTTTATAAGGATATGCCTGGTGTGAATAGATTCGCCTCTTTTTTCAAGCAGCTGAATAATATGGAATCCAACAGGAGATTCCACAACTCCGGATAATTCATTTTCTTTCAAAGCAAAAGCTACTGCTTCGAATTCCGGGTAAAATACTCCCCGTTTTACAAAACCCAGATCGCCGCCTTGAGAAGCGCTGCCCGGATCTTCTGAATATTCTTTTGCAAAAGCTGAAAAATCTGCTCCCGCTTTTATAGAATCTAAGAGGTCTTCTGCAAACTTTTTGTACTTCAATTTAATAGTTTCAGATTTTCTAGGGTTCCTGAAAATATGTGCAATCTGAACTTTTTCCGGGATTATTCCAAGGCTGTCTTTAAATGTATTAAAGAAATCCTCTACTTCACGGCGGGAACTTTCGACTCCGGAAAAATTTTTCTCCTGAAGTTTCTGCACCATTATGTTTTTCCTAACCCCGTCCTGAAGCTCGCGGCGGATTTTTTCCACACTCATACCGTATACTTCTTCAACCTTGGCTAAAGAACCATACTGCTGTTTAAAAACTTCAAGCTGGTAATCAATTCTACTCTTAACCTCGTCATCTGATACCGTTATTGAATCCAGATTAGCCTGTGTATATACCAGCTTCTCTTCAATCAATGCATTGAGCACCTGATTTTTCAGCCTGGGTGCAGAAGGATCAATTCTTCTCTGCGCGGCATAAAGATTTACTTGAAATTCAAGCTCGCTCTGTGTAATTATTTCATCTCCGACTATGGCTGCGATTTTATCAATTACCTCCTGTGCATAGAGTGAAATCCCAATTGATAAAAATATCAAGAAAAAACTAAATTTCATTATAAGTCAATTCCTTATTTTTATTTCATTATTTGTATACAGCTCTTTAATATATTGGTTCAGTGCGTCTTCTCTTTTCTTAGCAGTATATCTTTTTTCAACCTCTTCTTTTATAATGTCAAACGGCGGTATTGTTCCTTCGGAATAGCTTCCGAGCAGCTGCACCAAATAGAAGCTGGAATCACCTTCATTGATAATGACACTAAATTCACCGGGGTTCAGCTCCTTTAAAATGCGAGCGAGGTTGGAAGGATTGATTTCATATTCGTAAAGGAATTTACGGGTTTTTTCATAAAACACAGAAGAATCCTTTTCAATATCCGATAAGGCATCAGCCCAGCTTTTTTCAACGGCAGAGTTTCTGAATTTAACAGCATTGTCTTCATTAAAAAAATCAATTTCATTAATTAAGTACCCGTTGTGCAGAAGTTTAAAATCATCACCGCTGCTATCATAATAATTTTCCAGATCCTGATTGTCATAATTTATTTGAGTCATATCGAAAAATCTGGAGATCAGTGTTGATGCTGCGAGCTCTTTTTTCGAATTATTCAGAATTCTTGCATATTTCTCCTGATCAAGTATTCCCTGCTTCATAGCTTCCTGATAAAGCAGCTCCCTGTTTATCCAGTTCCTAACAATTTCATTCCGGTAGAACCTGCTTGTATTCATAGTATCGATTATTTCCGATAATTCTTCAGAAGTCAAATAGGAATCATTTACTTTGGCTACATATTCTGTCTTTGATTCATCCTTGGCGCAGCTGCATAAAAATGATGCCGCAGCAATAAATGAAATCGCCTTAATCAGTTTCGGTAAAAGCTTTGTCAATTTTATCGTAATAAATAACAGGTTCATATAACTTCTTCAACCGTTCCACATAGGCTTGTTCAAGCCTTTTGACTTCTAGATCCTGGAAAGAATTGGAAACTTCGGCTCTAGCTTCTTCAAAGGTCTTTAATCTCGATGGTTCTTTGTAATTCAATTTTAAAATCGACCAGCCTCCGCCCTGAACTTTAACAGGGGCCGAGAATTCCCCTTTCTCTTTTAATTTATCGGCTTCCTCAGCGAGCTTATTCCCATTTATTTCCTTTAAACCATAATCGCCTTTCTTTTGCTTTAGGTCAGGTCTCTCGGTTACCTGTGCAGCCAAAGAATCGAAATCCGATCCTGCACTTAGTAAGTCATAATAATGATGAATTAAGGAATCATTCTTAGAATAAATTTCGCTGAAACTTATCCGGTCGGGCCAAACATATTTATCTTTTGTGTCAAGGTAATATTGATAAACCTTGGCGCTGTCGATATTAATTTTATTCCACACTTCATCTTCCTGAAGCTTAAAAATGTAAATACCATTTTTATAATCATTCATAAGCGAAGAAAATTGAGGATCTTTAGCCTGCAGGTTAAGGGCTTCCTCTTCCAGAAGCACTATTCCTTTTATTTTATCAACTGCTTTTGTAAGAAGATCTTTAGTTATGATTTTGTTTATAAAGTCATTGCCGCTTTCAAGCGCCCTGTTAAAGAGCTCTCCAGCCAAAAGATTTTTTCCCGCGTAAGAGAAAATAACATCGTCTTTAAATTCAATTAGTTTGGGATGTTCGTTATTGAATTTAACAGAATCGCTGAGTACTATCACTTTATCGAAAGTCTGCTGATTCAATGTATAGCTGTATTTTTTTGCCAAGCTGTCTACACTAGCATCGTAACTATCCTGGTAATAACGGTCTTTAAAAAGAGTTTTCAAATTTTCTTTTTCTTCTTCAAACGAAGGATATTTTTTCTTATCCGTAACCTTAATAATGT
>JBLNGL010000456.1:0-9170 GCA_050264735.1 Ignavibacteria bacterium
TTATTCAATTATTGGACTTTACAAAGGCGTAAAATGAAAAAAATATTATACTGGATTGTATTTATATTTTTTATTGAACATAACTATCTTTCTTCTATTTTGTTTGCTCAGTCAGGCTGGATAACCCAGCAAAGCGGGACTGGTAATGATTTGTATTCGGTTTCCTTTGTCGATACCAATAGGGGCATGACTGTCGTCGCAAATGGAATTATTCTTGGAACCACAAATGGCGGAGAAACCTGGATCCAGCAGACAAGCAATACCTTTGCTCTACTTCATGGCGTATCATATATCGATGAAAATACGGGAATCGCTGTAGGATCCCCCCGAATAATTGTCCGTACTACTGACGGCGGTTATAATTGGTTTAACCAGGAAAGCGGGACAACAATAGATCTGCACGCAGTTAGCTTTGCCGGCATAAATAACGGTACTGCAGTCGGAGGAATGAATTCTGATTCCGGCATCGTACTTCATACAACCAATGGCGGCTTAAACTGGGTTCGTCAAACCATTCCGACTACAAAAGAATTATCGGGTGTTTCCTTCACCGATGAAAACCATGGTACGGCAGTCGGGTATTACCAGCCCGGCGGAACAATTCTTCATACAACAAATGGCGGAATAAACTGGGTGAGTCAATCGGCAGGACCAAATACTGACTGGCTGCGTGGGGTTCATTTCGTAAATCCTCAGGTGGGTATGGCAGTAGGATTGTTCAGAACAGTTATTAAAACAACCGACGGAGGAGCTACCTGGACAAATTTATCTGTTAATAATCCTAGTATGCATTTTGATGGTGTTTTTCTTTCCGATCCGAGTACCGCAACTATTGTTGGTTATGGTGGTCAAATCTGGCGAACAACCGACGGCGGTACAAGCTGGACACGGCAAATCTGCGGTAGAATTAATTCTTTGCTTTCCGTTTTTTTCTCAGATCAATTACATGGAACAATCGTCGGTGCAGGAGGCACTATACTTCATACGAATAACGGGGGACATTTAGTTTCAGGTTTCGGCGCTAAAAGTGTTCGCCTGCAGCTCAATGACGATTATACTATTGACTTTGCTGCAAGCTTATCAAATCAAGAAGAGAGTATTTATCACGGGGATCAGATTTCGGCTGAAATAACTTATGGTGAAGGAAAGTATTACTATTATAGGATTCCCATTCCTACTTACTTAAAGAATTATGTGTTTGATAAAGTTAAATTTCATTTATATAAAATTGATAGCTATGGAGATAATCCCGTGGAGTTATCCATTAATGAATTATTGAATCCTCTCAACCCCTCTCTTGAAGCATTCACTGGATGGAAGCATGCCCCTGAACTTGTAGGAGAAAATTCTAGTTCTACTTCATTCTTGCATGACGATCAAAAATGGATTGACTTTGATGTTACGGAATTATTTCTGTCATGGTTATATGGTGAAAAAAAGAATAATGGATTCGCAGTTAAACCCTTAAATGAAACTAACTCTTCTTTTTTTACTGCTTTTTTTTACGAATCAACAGCGAGCGAAGATTCACTTAGACCCTTTTTCCAATTGTTCGGCCCCGATAGTTTAGATAACCTAATAACTGAGAGCGATACCTTTTTTACTGAGGAACCTGATGGCATAAGAGAAGAAAAAACTAATCGAATTACAGAATTTAAATTGCAAAACTACCCCAACCCCTTTAATCCCTCTACAACAATTTCTTTTTCACTTCCACAAAGCCAAAACGTTGAATTAAAAGTCTTTGATATGCTTGGAAATGAAGTAGCTCTATTATTAGATGAATATAAATCTGCCGGTGAGCATAAAATTGAATTTAACGGAAGCGAATTATCCACCGGTATATATTTCTATCAAATGAAGGCAGGAGATTTCATTAAAACTAAAAAGCTTGTTTTGCTTAAATGAATAAAAAAGTTAATCTGGATGTGTTTTATTCTGTTGGTTTTGCATTATTTTTAAATTATCTTGCCTCCAGTTTGTTTTAGTTCGATAAAAATTTTTCCCTGAAGATATTAAAATGATTCATATCCTGGTAAATTTAGAAATTATGTTTGGAGAAAGACTTCATGAATATTGCTTACATTAATCCACCCTTTTTCCCAAAGTATTCCAGGGGATCCAGGAGTCCAGCAGTTACTAAAAGTGGTACGGTTTACTATCCCATTTGGTTAGCATTGGCAGCAGGTGTCGCGGAAAAAAACGGTCATATTATAATTTTAATTGACGCTCCTGCTGAACCTATTTCTTCTGAAGAGACATTTGAGAGACTTTCCTCTTTTGATCCCAGTATTGCAGTTATTGAAACCAGTACGGGCAGCATAAGCAGTGATATTAATTTTGCGGAGGAACTAAAAAAAAGATTTCCCTCGATTTTCATTTGCCTGGTTGGCAATCACGTAACTGCCTGCGATAAAGAAACATTGGACCAATCCAAGATTATTGATGCTGTTGCTAGAAATGAGTATGAAACAACCATAATAGATTTGGCCGAAAGACTGGAAAGGAACGAGTCTCTTGAAAAAGTACTTTCGCTGACTTGGAGAAGCGGAGACAAGATTATTGCAAACCCCAACCGTCCTGCATTGACACCTCAAGATCTTGATTCGATGCCCTTTGCAAGTGAAATATTTAAACGGTTTTGTGATCCCAAAGATTATTTCTTTTCTGCCGGGAGATATCCCCAGATGATGGTTTATACCGGAAGAGGATGCCCTTATCTTTGCACCTGGTGCGTTTATCCCCAGAATTTTTATGGCCACGATTACCGCCACCGTTCGCCTCAAAGCATTGCAGCGGAATTTAAATATATCGAAGAAAATTTTCCGGAGGTTGTTGAAGTAACAATAGAGGATGATACCTTCACTGTTTATAAAAAACATACAATTGAAGTTTGTAAACTTTTAATTGAGCAGAAAAACAGATTGACTTGGACCTGTAATGTTAGGGCAGACCTTGATGAAGAAACAATGCGATGGATGAAAAAAGCAAAATGCAGGCTACTGATTGTAGGCTTTGAAAGCGGATCCAATAAAATACTTGGCTTGATGAAAAAGGGAATGAGAGTAGAAAGATTCAAAGCGGCTGAGAATGCCAGGAAATCAGGTCTGTTAATTCATGCATGTTATATGATGGGAAACAGAGGTGAAACTCTTGAAACGATGAATGAAACACTGGAATTGGCAAAAAAAATAAATACTGATACCGCCCAATTTTTCCCTTTAATGCTTTATCCCGGAACTGAAGCATATGACTGGGCAAAAAAAGAAGGCCTGATAACCGCCAAAACCTGGGATGATTGGCTTACTCCTGAAGGACTGCATAATACTGTTGTAGGTACTCATGATTTGTCTCCTAAAGAAATAGTGGATTTTTGCAATTATGCTAGAAGAGAATATTATTTGCGGCCTGCTTACGTTTTAATGAAGGTTAGGACCATACTGACCCATCCTTCCGAATTGCGAAGAACCGTTAAGGCCTTTTTTAATTTTTATAAATACCTATTTAATAGTGACAGTAAAAAGAATAAAGTAAAATTTTCCCGAAAAATAGAAAATATAAAAAGGTACAGCCCCACAGACGATGTTAAAAATTCCTTACATTTAACTCAAAATAATGTAGAACATGAAAAGATATAATTTTGAGCTTCAAAACTAGTATAATTCAATTTTAGTCCAAGATTCTTTAAACTATTTTTTAAACCTTCTATTAATTATAAGAATATTCTATTTTTACCTTTATAACTATCGAATATTTTTATAATGACCCTTTTTTTAGAACTCGCTTTTTGGATTTTATTCTTTATACCTATCCATTCTTATTTGCTTTATCCTTTAATAATCAGAATAATCTCTAAGTTTTTTGGAACTAAGAGAAATCTTGCTGAACAAAACTTAACGATTTCAATTTTAATCTCGGCATTCAATGAGGAAAAAGTTATTGAGAATAGAATAAATAATATTTCAAAGTTGAATTATGATTTCAATAAAATTGAAGTGTTGGTGGGTTCGGATTGTTCATCCGATAAAACAAATGAAATATTAACCGGAATAGAAAATAAATATTCCTGGCTGAAAATATATTTGTTTGGTGATAGGAGAGGTAAAGTATCAGTTTTAAATGATCTTGTAAAAAATGCAAGAAACGAAATACTGGTATTCACCGACGCCAATACTGTTTTCAATGAAAATTCAATAAAAATACTAGTTTCAAATTTCAATGATAAATTGGCCGGTGGAGTAAGCGGGAGACTAATTTTAACAGATGCTAAGAACGGAATATCCGGAAATATTGAAGAGAAAAGTTATTGGGAATATGAAACATTATTGAAAAAATATGAAGGGAAATGCGGTATTTTGATTGGTGCAAATGGAGGAATTTTTGCAATTAGGAAAGATTTATTTAAGGAAATTCCTATGGAGGAGTCAATCACTGATGACTTATATATCTCACTTGCCGTTCTAAATCAAAATTATAAATTTTTATATGAAGAAAATGCCGTCGCTTATGAAGAAACTCCAACGGACATTATTGTGGAATTCAACCGGAAAATAAGATTCGCATCAACAAATTTTTATACATTAACTTATTTTAAAAATCTTTTATTCAATAAAAACCTATTGCTCTCCTTTGCTTTTTTATCGCATAAAATAATAAGATGGTTTACACCAATAATTTTACCAATTATTTTGCTGATAAATTTATTATTATTTAGTTACTATGAGCATTACAGAATATTATTTTACATACAAATAGCATTTTACATATTTTCCTTTATTGGATTCTTATTGAATCTCATTAATATTAAATTAAGAATTTTTACATTTCCATTTTATTTCGTAATGACTAATGTTGCATTATTTATCGGCTTAATTAAATTCCTTTTCAAAAAACAAACTCCTTTCTGGCAATCGACACCTAGATAGTATGAATAAAAACTGGGAAAAAATATTAATCCTTTCCACCGATTTTATTACGATTAACTTTGCGTTCATCTTCTACTTTGTAATAAGAGTACAGACCGGCTGGTTCGATCTTATTATTATGCCGGAATTCTTTTTGCCTATGGTGGTTGTTTATTTCTACTGGGTTGTTATTTTCACTTTCGTCGGAATGTACCGCACCTGGTTCGCTGCTTCCCGTCTTGATGAGATCTCAACTTTGTTTAAGGCTACATTCGTGGGAATTTTTATCCTTTTCTTTATGATCTTCATAGATGATTATATCCGTAATGTCAGAACTTCAACTAGAGTTTTAATCTTCATTTACTGGGGAACTTTCCTGCTGTTCGTATCAACCGGCAGACTTCTTATAAGAGGACTCCAAAGACGCCTGCTGATTAAAGGCATTGGAAGGAAGAATGCGCTGATTGTAGGAACCAACTCTAAAGCCCATGAGGTGGAAATGGAAGTAGAAAATCATAAGGCGCTCGGGCTTGATGTAGTAGGTTATGCTTCGGTTAATAATAAGGTTCAAATTGAAACTGATAAAGAAAAAAAAGCGAAGGTGCTTGGTACCGCTCATGAAATTCAAAATTTAATTGATAAATATAATGTTAGAGAAGTGATTATTGCCTTAGATAAAAAAGAAGATGATCTCCTGGTTGAAATAATATCTAAATGTGAAAATAAGAATGTCGGGTTAAAAATTGTACCGGATCTATATGAAATATTAAGCGGTCAAGCAAAAACGTCCCAGATTTACGGGATTCCACTCATCGATATTATGCCGGAGCTTATGCCGGAATGGGAGAAAAAGCTCAAAAGATTAATTGATATTATAGTTTCTTTTATAATATTAATTGTTAATTCGCCTATCTGCGTTATAACCGCAATTGCAATTAAACTTGACAGCCGCGGTCCGGTTTTCTTTATGCAGGAAAGATGCGGAATGAACAATTCCGAATTCAGGATTGTTAAATTCAGGTCGATGTTTCATAATGCGGAAAAATTGACAGGCCCGGTATGGTCGCAGAAAGATGATCCGAGAGTTACAAGAGTAGGAAAAATTATCAGGAAATTAAGAATTGACGAAATTCCGCAGATGTTTAATGTCCTTAAGGGAGAAATGAGTTTAGTTGGCCCCCGGCCAGAAAGACCATTTTTTGTAGAGATGCTTTCAAAAGATATTCCTTTTTATAAAAGAAGACTGAAAGTACGTCCCGGTATAACCGGCTGGGCACAGGTAAAACATAAATATGACGAAACAATTGAGGATGTTAAAATAAAATTAAGATATGATCTTTTTTATATTGAAAATATGTCGTTAAGAATGGATTTTAAGATTCTTTTTAGAACTATTTTTGTGGTGCTGTTCGCAAAAGGACATTACAATTAATGTCAGCACTTAAAGAATATTCCTTTTATGGAACTTTGTTACCGGATTTAAAGTCTATTTGAAGGCTAATTAGGAAAAAGAATAAAGATTCCTATTCGGCTTTAGGTATTTCTAACTATTTGACCAGGATTTATGGACGAAAAATCCCTTATAATTATACCTACATATGATGAAGCGGAAAATGCTCCTAAGATCATTTCCGAGATTCTGGAGAATTATGAGAATATCGATATTCTCATTGTCGATGATAATTCCCCGGACGGCACAGCAGCATGCATTGAATCGATAAGCAGGAATAGTCACAGGATTAAGCTTATTAAACGGGAAAGGAAAATGGGACTTGGAACAGCATATATTACCGGTTTTAAATATGCTCTGCAGCATTCATACGAATATATATTCGAAATGGACTGCGATCATTCTCATGATCCTAAAGAAATAAAAAATTTCCTCGAAAAAATTAAAGAAAAAGACCTTGTAATCGGAAGCAGGTATTTGACCGGGGTAAATGTAGTTAATTGGCCTATGCGTCGACTTATGCTTAGTTACCTCGCAAATTTTTATACCCGGATAATTACAGGATTGCCGATCAAAGATACTACCAGCGGGTATAAATGTTTTAGAAGAAAAGTTCTAGAATCGATTAATCTCGACCATATAAAATCCAACGGCTATGCATTCCAGATAGAGATGAATTTTAAAGCATTTAAAAAGGGCTTTAGGATAGGTGAAATCCCGATCATCTTTGTGGATAGGATTGCGGGAACATCAAAGATGTCTAAAAAGATTGTCCGAGAGGCAGTCTTTATGGTCTGGAAGCTGAGAATCAGCAGCGTGTTAGGAATGCTGTAGGAAGAGGAATAGAACGAAAACCCACCTGCCGGCGAGGCAGGTCCGCAGATTTTGCTAGATGAAAACACGCCGTTGGATTTTCACAGATCTGAATAAATGCAACTGTAATTTTAAAATGGAGGGGAGAATGGAAGATTATTTATATAAAGAGTTGACATCTTATGTAATTCAGGCTTTTTATAAAGTTTATAACACTCTTGGTTACGGATTTTAGAGAAAGTTTATGAGAATGCTTTGAGAATTGAATTGATGAACTCAGGATTTCTTGTAGAAAAACAGAAGGCAATTAATGTTTTACTATGAATCAAAATTAGTCGGAGAATATTTTGCAGATAGAAAAGTTATTATTGAATTGAAAACGTCCGATTCTTTAATCGAAGAACATGAATGCCAATTAATTAACTATCTCAAAGCAACCGATATTGAAGTGGGACTTTTATTAAACTTCGGCAAAATACCAATCATTAGAAGGAAAATATTTATGAACAAAAATAAAACTGATAGAACTTTATGATAATTTATCTGCGTAAACCTGCCTGCCGGCAAGGCAGGTCTGCGTTATCTGTGTAATCTGTGTTCTATTGACTTATGGATCTATCAATAATCATAGTAAACTACAATGTAAAGGAGTTCATCCAGAACCTTCTCCATTCCATCTTCAAAGCCGGCTGCAATTTAAAGTATGAGATAATCATTATTGACAATGCATCCGATGACGGGAGTGCCGATTTCATAAAAGAAAAATTTCCCAATATTAATCTGATTTCAAACAAGAAAAATGTCGGTTTTGGTAAAGCAAATAATATCGGGTTGGCAGCCGCTAAAGGGAAATACATTCTTCTTATAAATCCCGATACTTTAATCAGGGAAGACACTCTTGAAAAAATGATCTCTTTTTTTGAATCAAGTCATTATGCCGGATTAGCAGGCTGCAAAATCTTAAACCCCGATGGATCTCTGCAGCTCGCCTGCCGCAGGAGCTTCCCCGGTCCATGGACTTCTTTCTGCAAGGTAACCGGGCTTAGCTATCTCTTTCCCCACAGCAGGTTATTTGCCAGATATAATCTTACTTACCTGGATGAAAACCGAACTTACGAGGTTGATGCAATCTCGGGATCATTTATGATGATGAAAAAAGAAGTATATGAAAAAATCGGCGGATTTGATGAACAATTTTTTATGTACGGCGAGGATCTCGATTTATGCTACAGAATTCAAAAAGCAGGCTGGAAAGTTTATTATACTCCTGATACACAGATAATTCATTACAAGGGGGAGAGCACCAGGAGAAGCAGTCTGGATGAGACAAAAATATTTTACGATGCAATGAATCTTTTCGTGAAGAAGCATCTTTCAAGCTCAATATTAGTTGAAACAATTCTCAAGACTGCAATCGGGTTCAGAAAATTTTTTGCATTCATGGCGAGAAAGAGATTGATTTTTATTTCAGTCATAATGGATTTTTTTGTCTTTAATGCATCCATGTTTCTTGCCGAGCAAGTTTATAAGGTATTCAGCACCTGGTCGGGATTTCCCATTAAGAGTCTTCTGCTTGTTTATACTATTCCGGCATTGATGCATATTCTGACTGCCGGCTTAGCCGGCTCCTATAAAAAAGACTCAATATCTGTGCTTAAAAATTTCGGTGCCATTATCCTCGGCTTCTTTGTTATTTCCTCCCTTACTTATTTTTTCAAACAGTACGCATACAGCAGGGCTGTAGTAATCATAACCTATTTTATTTTATTATTTACTTTAACCGGATGGAGAGTAATTTTTAAGCTTCTCTTCAGATTCGGAATAAAGGAAAATGAACCTGCAAGCAGAAATACGCTTATCATCGGCACCAATTCGGCGGCAGTATCGATTGCTAATAAGCTGAAAATAAAAAAGAATGATTATCATGCAGTATACGGATTTATCAGCGCTTCTCATGCGGATATCGGGAAAAAGCTCAACGGCTATGAGATTGTCGGAAGCCT
>JBLNGL010000457.1:0-3868 GCA_050264735.1 Ignavibacteria bacterium
GTGAACTTTCATGGATGTACTTTCCCAAGAGGCTGGTACAGAACTTATCCCAATTTAGTAAGTATGGAAGGTATCAGAGGAGAAGAATACGTAACATTTGCACAGTTCTTTGCAGATAATCAGCCTTCACATTGTACAGTTATTCCTTTCACAAGAAACCTTTTTGATCCGATGGATTTTACACCTGTAAATTTATCAGGAATTCCAAACATTATACGCAGAACTACCTGTGGTTTTGAAATTGCTTTATCCGTTTTATTTACTTCGGGAATTCAACATGTCGCCGAAACACCGGAAGGCATGGCAGCTCAAAAAGATTTTATTAAAGAATATATGAGATCTTTGCCTGAAACATGGGATGATGTTAAATATATCGACGGCTACCCCGGAAAATTTGTTGTATTAGCTAGAAAGAAAGGGGAAATATGGTATATAGCAGGTATTAATGGGGAAAACTCAGAACGCACAATTACACTGAATGTTCCATTTATCGGTAACAGTTCCAAAGGTTTTATCATTACCGATTCGGATAATAAAAAAGATTTTGTAAAAAAAGATATTGATTTTTCAAAACCAATTAATATAACTATGTATCCGAATGGCGGTTTTGTGATTAAAACAATGTGAATTTAAAATCCGGCAATAAAGTAAAATAAATTATGAAAGTAATTGAAAAATTAAAACAGTTAAATACAAATATTTTGTTCATCGCGATTTTTATTTCCGCGGCACTATTTTATTTGTATAACATCAATTTCAGCGATTTATGGATAGATGAAGCTTTTACTAAGGCTCTTGTAAAGCATTCATTTGGAGATATAACAAGATTAATTCAAAACGATTTTCATCCGCCTCTTTATTTCTGGGGACTGAAATTATTCGTTACCATTTTTGGTTTAAGTGATTTTTCCATAAGATTATTTTCAGTCCTTGGTGTCCTTGCAGCAATTCTATTGGGTTATTTAACCGGGAAGAAAGTATTCGGAAAATCAGGAGCCGTCTATTTTTGTCTTTTAATTATTTCTCTGCCGATGATTGCCGAATATTCGCATGAAGCCCGTATGTATACATGGGGAGTTTTTGCGGTGACAGGTACATTAATGTATTCTGCACTTTTCATTTCATCAAACAAACGCATTGATTTAATATTGTTCATGCTTTTTTCACTTGTAGCGGCATATACACATTATTATGCAATGTTAGCTGCATTCTGGGCAAATATGTTCGTATTCCTGTTCCTGCTCATAAAAAGAAACAGGAATATAAAGATTCATATGATATACTCATTGATAACTTTCATACTTTATGTTCCGTGGTTATTTGTTATGATTAATCAGACAGGTAAAGTAGCCGAATCATTTTGGGTGCCGGCATTAGACTGGCAAGTACTTTCATCCAGTCTTCTAAGTCCTTTTGCACCAAAAATTTATCTTCCTCCGTTTTTACCTCTGGCGTTTATGATCTACGGATTAATATTGTGGGTAATTTATAGAAATTATATAGCTAGAAAAGAAAAGCAAGGTCTCGTGCTCGGATTGTCTTTGTGCATGTTTTGGTGCACCATTTTAACGGCAACGATTATATCACTGCTCATGCAGCCTGTTTTGTATATGCGCTATCTTTCTAATATCATTGTGCTCATCCTGGTTCCGGTAACATTATTTTTTACGTCTACAAAAAATAATTGGATCAAAGGGATTGTATTAGCCGCAATATTGTTTTTTGGGATTAAAATTTCGATTGAAGGTTCTTTCTTTTCATTTGGTCCTTACCGACAGTCGATGAATCATATCAATTACAAATATCCGGAGATTAAAAAGGTATTTCATGTTGTTGAAGGATCTGCAGGGCCGTTTGCAGAGTGCAACAATCATGGTATTCAAAACTACTGGTACAAACCGGAATCCACAGTAGTCTATACCAACATGGATGTTTTTGATAATCTGATTCAAACCGATTCGCTTTGGAAAGTACTTCAAAAAGAAGAGCCGTTCTCCCTTGCTGTTTTTCCCCTTATGCCGTTTAACGAAAATAATATAAATCGGATCCTATCTGAATCACAACTGACAAAAGTTGATACGGTATTCGACATCAAAATGACTCCCGGCGTAAATATAATTTTGTTTTTTTTAAAATATCAAGGAGTTGAATAAAATATTATTTTTTGGTGCATTGTAAGCAGTATGAATTTGTTTGCACAGAGGCTGCCCTTTCAAAATCCAAACTTAAGTTCGGAAAGAGAACCAAGGATTTAATTTCACGATTAAGATAGAAAAGATTGTCACATACAAGGGAACGGAAGAGGAAGTAGTTTCCTAATAATAATCATAACTAAATAAATTCATGGGAGAGACTTTAAATGAGAATAAAATTTCGAAAATTATTCTTCAATTCTTTTATTTCACTCGTAGTTTTGATAACAGTGTCGGCGGTAATTTATTCGCAGCCGCGAACAACAGAGCTGTTCACAAAAGAATGGTATTTCAAACCTGGTGATGTAAAAGACGGACAGAATCCCTCACTTGATGATTCACATTGGAGGTTACTTGATCTGCCTTATGACTGGAGCATTGAAGGATTTGCCCAATCCGAATCTAAGAAGGAGGATGCACCTGAGTTCCGCGTAGTTAATGGAGATTGGAAGTTCCACGAAGGTGACAGTCTGCTTTGGAAGAGTTCTGATTTCAATGATGCTTCCTGGCAGACTGTGAAACTACCTTCAACATGGGAAAAACATTCGAATTATACCCAGGATAATGTGTATGGCTGGTATCGCCGTGAGTTGACTGTCCCAGCTGAATTAAAAGGGGAAGACATTATTATTAACGTTGGTAAAGTTGATGATGCCGACGAAACTTATTTTAACGGTGTGAAAGTAGGAGGTATGGGTTCTTTTCCTCCTAATTATACTACTGCCTGGGATTACTTAAGGTATTACAAAATTCCTCAAGAAATAATTAATTATGGCACTAAAAACAGCATAGCCGTTCGGGTATTTGACGGTATAATAGGAGGCGGTATTTATGATGAAGGCGAAAGAATAATTGAGGGTCCCTTCGAATCCACCAGCCCGGGAGGCAGCGGTGCCGGCTATATAAATGCCGGTATAGGCTGGTACAGGAAAGAGTTTAAACTATCTGATGACTTGAAAGATAAACGTGTATTCATAGAATTCGATGGTGTGTATATGAACAGCGATGTTTGGATCAACGGTTTTCATCTCGGCAGCCGGCCATATGGCTATTCAAGTTTTCAATATGAATTAACACAACACTTAAAATTTGGCAATGAGAAAAATGTTATAGAAGTTAAGGTCAATGTTCAGCAGCCCTGTTCGCGCTGGTATTCCGGCGCAGGTATTTATCGTAATGTAAGATTAACCGTAACTGATCCTGTTCACATTGCGCATTGGGGAACATATGTTACAACTCCTGAAGTTTCAGAAAATGAAGCGACAGTCCGGGTTGAAATAAAAATCCGTAATCAATCCGTTTCTGACCAGCAAGTTATGCTCGAAACAGTAATTGTAGATGAGTCAGGGCGCGAAATTGCAAAGTCTAATTCCACGCAGAAAGTAGAGAGAGATATTACAAACATTTTTGAGCAATTTGTAAAAATTCCTAAACCAAAATTGTGGTCGGTAGAAAATCCAAGCCTTTACTATGCTGAGTCAAAAGTTTTAGTGAACGGGAATATTGTAGATTCTTATAAAACTCCTTTCGGAATCCGTACTTTTGAATTTACAACAGACAAAGGATTTTTCTTAAACGGAAAACATGTCAACATTAAAGGTGTATGCATGCATCACGATTTAGGAAGCCTGGGTGCTGCCGTAAACAAACGGGCAATCGAGCGGCAGTTGGAAATT
>JBLNGL010000458.1:0-3318 GCA_050264735.1 Ignavibacteria bacterium
AGCACCGAAAAAGGGCGCCTGATGTGGGCAAGAATAAAAGGCAAAACGGAGAATGATCTTTCAAAGCTTCCCTTTAAAGATGCTTATATGTTCAGACCAGGTTTTATTAAACCGATAAAGGGATTAAAGAATGCATACACAATTTCAAAAGCGGTCGGTATATTTTATCCTGTATTGAAAATTCTTTTTCCAAAATATGTCTGTACGCTTGAAGATTTAGGACTTGCAATGATTCAAGCAGCAGAAAAAGGATTTTCTATAAAGATTCTGGAAAATAAAGATATTCAAGAGCTTGCTTTATTAAAGAATTAGAATGTTATGGTTGCTTATCGTTTAATGTTAATGGATGAGGAAGTTTCTTTATCATAATAATCCAACCCCTTATAACTTTACTCAAACCAGAAATCAAAATATTTATGAAAAACTTCAAAAAAAATCCGGAAGAAATTTATGTTCATCCGATTTTCGGGCCGATTACTTTAGAGGAATAGCCGCCTGAAGCTATCAAATAATATAGGAATTTATTCTTCTCCGTTTACTGGTTCTGCTTCTTCCTCAGGAACTACTTTTGCAATATCGGCAATTGAATCTTTTTCATTCAGGCGGATTACCCTCACACCTTGAGTATTCCTCCCCATTACCCTGATATATTTAACGCTCTGCCTGATCACCATTCCCTGCGTTGAAATGATTACAAGTTCATCGCCGTCTACAACTTCCATCATTGCCATCATTTTACCGACTTTATCCGTTGTTTTAACAGTGATTACACCTTTTCCGCCGCGGTGCGTAATCCTGTAATCGTTAATATCCGATCGCTTCCCGAATCCTTTTTCGGTAACCACAAGTATACTGTCATTTCTTTTAATAACAAGAAGCCCGACCACTTTATCCCCTTTCCCGAGTTTTACGCCCCTGACTCCGGTAGCTGTCCTTCCCATATTTCTTACATCTTTTTCATGGAATCTGATTGCGAAACCGTTTCTGGTTCCTATTACGATATCATTATTTCCGTCAGTCATTTTAACTTCGATAAGCCTGTCGCCGGAAGCTAAATTAATGGCATTAATACCTCCCTTCCGGACATTTCCGTAAGCCGAAAGGACTGTTTTTTTAACTGTTCCTTTTTCGGTTGCCATTATTAAATAATTGTCGTCTTTAAATTCTTTCACGGCGACAAAAGCGGTTATATTTTCATTGGGATCTTTCTGTAAAAGGTTTAAAATAGATCTCCCTCTCGTTGCCCTTCCGCCTTCAGGCAGCTCATGAACTTTCAGCCAATAGCATTTTCCCATATCGGTAAAGAAAAGTATATACTGATGCGTTGAAGCAATGAACATATGCTCGATGAAATCATCTTCTTTTGTTCCTGCCCCGGTCACTCCTTTACCGCCGCGGCCCTGTTTCCTGTAGCCGCTTACAGGGAATCTTTTTATAAATCCTTTATGAGAAATTGTTACTACAACATCTTCTTCCGCAATTATATCTTCGAGGGAAAATTCTTCATAGTCCTGTACAATTTCTGTTCTTCTTTCGTCGCCGTATTTTTCCTTTAAAGTAAGAAGTTCATCCTTAATAATTATATATCTTTTCTCCTCGCTCTTCAGGATGCTTTGCAGTTTTTCAATCAGCTTAATTGTTTCTTTGTATTCATCTTCAATCTTCTTTCTTTCCAAGCCGGTGAGACGCTGCAGACGCATATCGAGAATAGCTTTGGCTTGAATCTCGCTCAGTTTAAATTTCCTAATCAAATTATTTTTTGCAGTTTCAACGTCTCTCGATTTTTTAATTGTTTCAATTACTTCGTCAATATTATCCAGTGCTATAATGTAACCTTCTAAAATATGAGCCCGTCTCTCGGCCGCATCAAGTTCAAATTTTGTCCTTCTAGTCAGCACAGTCATTCGATGTTTTATAAAGTGCTGCATCATTTCTTTCAATTCAAGAACTTTCGGAACCCCGTTTACAAGTGCAAGCATTATAACCCCGAATGTTGTCTGCATCTGGGTATGTTTAAATAGCTGGTTCAGTACAATAAGAGGCTGTGCGTCTCTCTTTAATTCAATAACCACCCTCATTCCGTCACGGTCCGATTCATCCCTTATGTTTGATATGTCATTCAGCTTTCCTTCCTTAACCAGTTCGGCAATCTTCTCAATAAGATTTGCTTTATTTACCTGGTAAGGGAGCTCGGTAATGATGATATTCTCTCTTCCGGTTTTTAAAGTTTCTATATTGGCTTTTGCGCGGACAATCAGTCTGCCGCGCCCGGTTGTGTAAGCTTCTTTTACTCCCTGGTAACCGAAAATTATTCCCCCGGTAGGAAAATCCGGAGCAATGACATGCTTCATTAATTTTTCGGAAGTAATGTTGGGATTCTTAATTAAGGCAACTAAACCATCAACTACTTCGTTCAGGTTATGAGGAGGAATGTTGGTTGCCATACCGACAGCAATTCCGCTGGAACCGTTAACCAGAAGATTCGGCAGGTATGAAGGCATAACAGTCGGTTCCTGGAGGGAATCGTCGAAGTTGGGAGCGAAATCGACAGTATTTTTATCCAGGTCGCGAAGCATTTCATCCGCAATTCTTGCTAATCTTGCTTCTGTATATCTCATTGCCGCAGGAGAATCTCCGTCGACCGAACCGAAATTTCCCTGCCCGTCTACTAAGGGATATCTCAAAGAAAATTCCTGCACCATCCTGACCATTGTATCATAAACTGCGGTATCTCCGTGCGGGTGATATTTACCTAAAACTTCTCCTACTATTCTAGCTGATTTTTTATATGGTTTATTAAAAGCCAGACCCAATTCGGTCATTCCGAATAAAACTCTCCTGTGAACCGGCTTTAATCCGTCTCTTACATCCGGCAGCGCACGTGCTACTATTACAGACATCGAGTAATCGATGTAGAAAGATTTCATCTCTTCTTCTAATGATACAGGAACTATCTTTTCGAATATTGTTGCCATGTAAATTTTCGATTCTTTTCTGTTTCTATTTCTAAAAAACTTTTAATATTAAGAACTTTACTATATGTCGAGATTTCTCACATACTTCGCATTCTTCTCAATGAATTCTCTTCTTGGTTCAACCTCATCTCCCATCAAGGTTTCGAATATTTTATCGGCAGCTGCAGCGCTTTCCAAAGTAATCTGCAGTACTGTTCTAGTTTCAGGATTCATGGTAGTTTCCCAAAGCTGCTCGGGATTCATTTCGCCCAATCCTTTATAACGCGAGATCAATACTCCTTTTACCGATCCTTCCTCAATCTGTTCGGTAGCCAATTCTTCATGCGATTTTTCTTTCCCGTTC
>JBLNGL010000459.1:0-2802 GCA_050264735.1 Ignavibacteria bacterium
TCTCCACCAAAAGGGGAGGAAATAATAACATTAAGATTTTTAATAAGGTATAGCATGACTTATAGTTTAAGTCAATTAATAAGTATAGTTGATAATAAATCAGTTGAAGAGTCATTAAGGATTCTGTCCGGAATCTTCAACGATAAAATTGTTTTTTCCAGCAGTCTTGGTTTAGAGGATCAGGTAATTACCCATTTAATTTTTTCCAATGATCTGCCTATAGAGATTTTCACAATAGATACGGGAAGATTATTTAACGAGACTCATTCCGTTCTAAATAAAACAAATGAACGGTATGAAAAAAAGATCAAATTATTTTTCCCGGAGAATTTAAAAGTCGAGAAGCTTGTGAATGGAAAAGGACCTTTCAGCTTTTATGAATCGGTTGAGAACAGGAAAGAATGCTGTTTCATAAGAAAGGTTGAACCTTTAAAGCGCGCTTTGGAAGGGAAGCAACTTTGGATTACAGGAATCCGCGCCGAGCAATCAGACAGCAGAAAAGAAATGGAGAATTTAGAGTGGGATGATCAATATAAGATATATAAATATCACCCTTTATTTGAATGGAGCTTTGACGAGGTAAAAAATTTCATAACAACAAATAATGTTCCATATAATTCTTTACACGACAAAGGATTTATAAGCATCGGATGCGCACCTTGCACGAGGGCGGTTTCGGAAGGTGAAGATTTCAGAGCAGGCAGATGGTGGTGGGAAAGCAATTCACAAAAAGAATGTGGATTGCATGAACAGGAAGCAAAGTAAAAAGTCAAAAGTAAAAAGTCAAAAGTAAAAAGTCAAAAGTAAAAAGTTAAAATTCAAATTAATAAATTTTATAACCTTTGGAACATAATATGTCGAAATATTTTCTGAATCATCTGGATATACTAGAAGCGGAATCGATTCATATCTTAAGAGAAGTTGCAGGACAGTTTAAACGTCCCGCGCTTTTATTCTCCGGCGGGAAGGATTCAATTACATTAGTCAGGCTTGCTGAGAAAGCTTTCCGGCCTGGCAGGTTTCCTTTTCCTTTAGTTCACATCGATACGGGGCACAATTTCCCGGAAACAATTGAATTCAGAGATAAATTAACCGCACAGCTCGGAGAGGAATTAATTGTTAGATACGTGGAAGACACTATAAAACTAAAAGGATTAATTGATCCGAAAGGAAGAAACGCAAGCAGGAATTCTCTTCAGACATTTACTCTTTTAGATACCATAGAAGAATTTCAGTTTGATGTATGCATCGGCGGTGCAAGACGCGATGAAGAAAAAGCACGTGCTAAGGAAAGAGTTTTTTCGATTCGTGATTCGCTGGGACAATGGAATCCCCATATGCAGAGGCCTGAACTTTGGAATATTTATAACGGCAGAATAAATGACGGAGAAAATGTCAGAGTATTTCCGATAAGCAACTGGACGGAACTGGATATCTGGAATTATATCAAGAGGGAAAAAATAGAAATTCCCGATATCTATTTCGCACAGTACAGAGAGTGCATTTTGAGGAATAATAAACTGCTCGCTCAGTCCGATTTTATTGTAAAGTATAATGATGATAAAATTGTAAGGAAAAAAATAAGATTCAGAACAATCGGAGATATGACCTGCACTGCTGCGGTTGAATCGGATGCGGAAACCATTGACGATATAATTAATGAATTAAAAAATACCAGGTTAAGTGAAAGAGGCGAGACAAGGCTGGATGATTATACCTCCGATGCAGCAATGGAGGACAGGAAAGTTGCAGGATATTTTTAGTCGGTTCTTATTTTTAAATCCGAAATCCGAAATCCGAAATCCGAAATGAATAATATGGACATTTTACGTTTTATCGCTGCCGGCAGCGTTGATGACGGCAAAAGCACTTTAATCGGCAGACTACTTTACGACAGTAAATCCGTTTTGATGGACCAGCTTGAAGCAATCAGCAAGCCAGGGAAATTAAACGCGAAACAGAGCTTAACAGACGAAGGAGAATTAAATCTTGCTTTTTTAACGGACGGACTGCGTGCGGAACGCGAGCAGGGAATTACAATCGATGTTGCTTATAAATATTTCAGCACACCTAAAAGAAAATTTATTATTGCCGATACTCCCGGTCATTTTGAGTACACCAGGAATATGGTTACCGGCGCATCAAATTCTGATCTTGCCGTCATTCTTATAGATGCCAGGAATGGAATGAATGAGCAGACCAAAAGATATTCCATTATAGCATCAATTTTAAATATATCTCATCTGGTAATCTGCATTAACAAGATGGATCTTGTCGATTATTCGGAAAGAGTTTTCAATAATATTGCCGATGATTATAAAAGATTTGCTTCAAAGCTCAATATTAATAATATCTATTTCATTCCGATTAGTGCTCTACTTGGAGATAATGTAGTGGAAAAATCATTCAGGATTCAGTGGTACTCGGGCAGAAGCCTGCTCGAGCATCTGGAAGAAGTTTATGTTGAACCGCCGCATTCTTTAGAACCGCGGTTTACCGTACAATGGATCATCAGTTCCCATAACGGCGGTCCGGATAATTATACAGGCTATGCCGGAAAAATTATAAGCGGAGTATTCAAAAAAGGAGATAAGGTTTTAATTTCAAATCCTTTAGGAAATAATGGGACTTCTTTTAAAAGCTCATCTGTAAAAAATATTGAGATATTCGGAAGTGAAATAGTAGAAACTTATGCCCCTATGTCGGTGATAATGCATTTGTACGATAAGATGGAAGTTAAACGCGGTGATTTATTTGTAAAATCATCGGGTGAAGAAAATCTCCCGGTTGTCAACAATAATT
>JBLNGL010000460.1:0-10215 GCA_050264735.1 Ignavibacteria bacterium
GTTTTTAAGAATGCAAAGCTTCTTTCACTTTCGTTAATTCAAAACTGGGTAATTGGTCCATTCTTTATGTTCATCCTCGCAATAATTTTTTTATATGATCAGCCTGAATTAATGATTGGAGTAATTCTGGTGGGGCTCGCAAGATGTATTGCAATGGTTTTGGTTTGGAATGATCTTGCTAAAGGCGATTCGGAACTTGCAGCAGGACTGGTAGCATTTAATGCAATCTTCCAGGTTTTTCTCTATTCAATTTACGCTTTTATTTTTATTACCTATCTGCCGCCTATGTTTGGATTCAGCGGAGCTTTGGTGGATATCTCAATTGGCGAAATTGCCGTAACAGTTCTGATTTACCTCGGGATTCCATTTGCTGCAGGCATATTCAATAGGATGATTCTTCTCCGATTAAAAGATAAAGATTGGTATCACAAAAAATTCGTTCACAAAATATCTTTTCTAACACCAGTGGCATTGCTCTTTACAATCTTTGTAATGTTCTCATTAAAAGGCGAAAAGATAGTTGAACTTCCTCTTGATGTAATCCGGGTAGCAATTCCTTACATATTCTACTTTGCAGGGATGTTCTTTACTACTTTTTTTATAGCAAAGAAAATTGGCGCCGGTTATGAAAAATCAGCAACAGCAGCTTTTACAGCAGGCAGCAACGATTTTGAGCTTGCAATCGCGGTAGCAGTAGCAGTATTTGGTATAAATTCACAGGTTGCTTTTGCAACTGTCGTAGGTCCTTTGGTTGAAGTTCCTGTGCTTATTTCACTAGTGAATGTGGCTTTGTGGTTTAAGAAAAAATATTATAAAGAGGATCTCAGCTTGCAATAGTAAAAGATCTTTAGGAATGATAATTCATCTGATTTTATTTTTTTATTTTATTTGAATGGTTTTTATGTTAGGGGAAAGTCTTGAGATATTTTGAAAAATATTTTATAACTTTATTTTTTTTAAAAAATAAAATTATTAGTGGAGCTAAGGAGGATCGAACTCCTGACCTCTTGAATGCCATTCAAGCGCTCTCCCAGCTGAGCTATAGCCCCATGGAAACTAATCGGAAATTATTGACAAAAATATACAAGTAAACTTGCTTAGTCAATCAGCTGAACCATCCGGTTTTTTCATTTTAAGTATTATGAATTTCATTGTTTGGTAACTTTATTAAGAATATTTTCATCCTATGAAAAATATTTTTTCCCTGGTATATTTAATCATATTCGGTTTAATTGCCGTCTATTCGGGATGCGATGATACAATTACCAACGATGATTTAGATAAAATTATCATCCCGGATAAGAACGTCAGTTATTCCCAATATATCCAGCCTGTATTTAATTTGAAATGCACCAATGCAGGATGCCATGATGACGCTACTAGAGCAGCAGGTTTAAGTCTAACTTCCTGGGCTAATACAACTGCAGATCCGTCTGTGGTTGCAAGAGGTGAACCTGACAACAGCAAAATTGTTTGGGCAATTACCGGAAATGCCGCTGTTTCTCCCATGCCGCCAATCAGCTATCCCCCTATGACCGCTAATCAAATCAACGGAGTAAAAACATGGATTGATGAAGGAGCGCAGAATAATTAATTTCGGATTTCAAATTGAAAAACCGAAAATCAAAAATCTTAAATCCGCAATTCGAAATCCGAAATCCTTATATCCACCTCATCTCCCTATACCAACCAATTGTACTCTTTATCCCCTCCTCCAATGAAATCTCCTGCCTATATCCGAGATCCTTAATCGCTTTGTTAGTATCGCAGATCCAGTCGCACTGTGTTATATCTTTAGCTTTTTCGATATTTAAAGTTGCTGCTTTGCTGCTGAAGATGGAAAAAAATTCTGCAATAGAAGCAATGGAGTAAACTGCGAAATGCGGTACTTTTATTTTTAATGGTTTTTTCCCAAGAACTTTTTCCGTAATATGCCCTACTTCTTCCCAAGTATAAAACTTTTCGGAACTTATGAAATAAGTTTCCCCGGCAGATTTCTCGCTCACTGCAGACAGATATAATCCATTCACTAAATCTTTTACATGCAGCAGGCTGAGACTTTTAGTATTAAATCCGATCGTGGTCATAAGACCTTTATTAAATGTCTTGAAGAAAATCAGAATCTCGGTATCCCTTTCTCCATAAATTGCCGGCGCTCTGCAGATTGTTACCGGTATTTTATCTCTGTACGATTTTGTAAGCTCTTCCTGGGCAAGTTTGCTCCTTCCGTAAGTAGTGATAGGTCTGCATTCGGTAGTTTCATCAACCGGTTTTCCGTTTACCGCCGGTCCTGCTGCAGTAAGGCTGCTGACTACTACAAATTTCTTCAATGTTTTATTATCTAAAGCCGCATCTAATAAAATTTGTGTAGTATCCACATTTCCTTTAAAATATCCCTCTTTATATTTTGATTTTACTACACCGGCAATATGAAAAATATAATCTGCTCGTTCAAAGGCTCTTCTTAATTCTTCTTTATTGTTCAATCCGCAGTCATAGATTTGAATATTTTTCCCTTCCAGCCAGGTAAGCTTGCTAGTTTTTCTTGTAACGCATTTTACAGTATGTCCTTTCTTTAGAAGCAGGTCTACTAAATGACTGCCTACGAAACCGCTTGCGCCTGTAACAACGGAAGTACTGTTGTGTTCCATGCTTTTATTGATTTTCTAACTATTAAATGATAGATTTTACGGCGAAATTTAAGAAATTATTTCTTTAATATTTAACTAAACTTTAATTTTTTCACTTCTGGAGGGATTATTGGACCTATTCAAAAAGTGTTATGATTTCACGAGGGCCGATGAAGTAAAACAAATGGGGTTATATCCGTACTTCAGGCCCATTGAAGAGAATGAAGGACCCGTTGTACAGATTGAAGGCAGAAAAGTTATTATGGCCGGCTCAAATAATTATTTGGGGTTAACTGCACATCCGAAAGTTAAAGAAGCTGCAGTGAAAGCAGTTGAAAAGTATGGGACAGGTTGTTCCGGTTCGCGCTATCTTACCGGGACATTAGATCTGCATATAGAACTGGAAGAGAAACTGGCAGAGTTTTTTAATAGAGAAGCTGTTCTTTTGTTCAGCACCGGTTATCAAACAGGACAGGGAATAATTCCTACATTAGTGCAGCGCGGAGAATATGTAATTTCGGATAGAGATAATCATGCATGTTTAGTTGCCGGCAATATGATGGCTAAAGCCGCTTCTGCAGAATTTGTAAGATATAAGCATAATGATATGGATGATCTTGAGAGAGTTATTAAGAAAATTCCCGAAGATACCGCAAAGCTTATTGTAAGCGACGGAGTTTTTAGTACTGGAGGTGAAATAATCGATCTTCCAAAGATGAATAAAATAGCTAAAGAGAATAATGCCAAAATTTTAATTGATGATGCCCATGCGGTAGGCGTTATAGGAAAAGGTGGAAGAGGTACGGCAAGCGAGTTTAATCTGGAAAACGAAATCGATATGACTATGGGAACATTCAGCAAAACATTTGCATCCCTCGGGGGATTTGTTGCCGGCGATGCTAAAGTAATTGATTATATAAAACATCATTCACCTGCTTTAATTTTCAGTGCATCTCCTACTCCGTCTTCAGTTGCGGCTACTTTGGCAGCACTTGATATTCTGAAGAAAGAACCCGAAAGAGTCATTAAACTGGTGCGCAATGCAAATAAAATGAGAAAAGGGTTTAAAGAAGCCGGCTTTACTGTAATCGAAGGCAGAACTGCAATTGTTCCGGTTATTGTCGGCGACGATGCAGTTGCATTCAAGATGTGGAGAATGCTTTACGATGAGGGAGTATTCGTAAATGTATTTATCTCACCGGGGGTGCCTCCAGGAAGACAAATGATGAGAACAAGCTATATGGCAACTCATGAAGATGTTCATCTGGATAAAATACTTGATATCTTCCAAAGAACCGGAAAGAAATTAGGATTAATTTAATCAGCAAAAAAATATTTTATTGTCGGACCGTCCTAAAATTAAATGCTTTTGAGAGAAACCTGAAAGGTTTTTTTCTAGAAAAATGATATTCCGCGGCATAAAATTTTAAGGCGGCTTTTTTATTTCTAAGGAAGTATTATGGAGATAAAAATCAGAACTGTTAAATCAAGAAGTGATTTAAAGGAATTTATAAAATTCCCGTGGAGGATTTATAAGGATAACGAATACTGGGTGCCGCCTTTGATTATGGATAGAAAAAAAATGTTTGATAAAAAGAAAAATCCTTTTTACCGGCATGCCGAAAGTGAATTTTTCCTTGCAGAGAAAAACGGAGAACTAGCCGGCAGAATAGCAGCAATAAAAAATGATCTTCATAATATTCATCATAATGACAACACCGGTTTTTTCGGCTTCTTTGAATCTATTAATGATCAGCAGGTTGCAAACGCCTTATTCGATACCGCCAAGGACTGGCTCAAATCAAAAGGTTTAAGCTCAATGAGGGGTCCCGCAAATCCTTCCAGTAATGATGAGTACGGGATGCTGCTTAAGGGATTCGATGATTCACCGCGGCTTTTAATGCCGTATAATCCAGAATATTACCTGGATTTATGTGAAAAATACGGCTTAAAAAAAGCAAAGGATCTTTATGCTTACAGAGTCGAGCATGACAAAATGATGACATCGGAAAAACTGAAACGCGTTGCAGAAATTTCAAGGAATAGATACGGCGTCACTATTATGCAGTTGAATATGAAAAAGTTTAATTCCGAATTGGAAAAAGTAAAATTTGTTTATAATAAAGCCTGGGAACCGAATTGGGGTTTTGTGCCCATGACCAATGAGGAAATCGATGCAATGGCAAAAGACTTGAAGCCTATTGTCGAACCTTCAATCGTGCTGTTTGCGGAAATAGAAAATAAAACTGTCGGCTTTGCCCTGGTTATCCCTGATTATAATTTCATCTTTAAAAAGCTTAACGGAAGACTATTTCCTTTTGGTTTTATAAAACTGATGACCCAAAAAAGAAAAATAAAATGGGCCCGTATTATAGCACTTGGTGTAATTCCCGAGTTCCAGAAAAAAGGAATTGATTCAATACTTTACTGGGAGATTGTAAACCGCAGTTATGTTTTGGGAATATGCTTTGGTGAAGCCAGCTGGGTCTTGGAAGATAATGAAATGATGAAACGGGGACTTGATGTAATGAAGGCAGACGTGTATAAAAAATACCGTATGTTTGAAATAAATATTTAAGAGGAAGCTTCAATTTTTTATTTGAGAGGAAGGGTTAAGTTGACTGTCCTTTCTTATTTATATAAAATTTTCTCCCGCATATCTTTTATTAAGACTAATTGTTACTATTGAAATAATTGTTTTCGGTCAAAGCACTTTTATGGAATATACCGAAGCTGCTCTGCCATATATACTGATCCTGACGGCGCTGCGTTGTATAACGGAATTAATTTTAAAGAAAGATAAGATCTATATCAGAATCTCAGAGATTTCGATGTTCCTTTTCGTCTTAAGACATAAAATACTATCAATTAATTTGCGGGGTTTCATTCTTGCGTCATTTCTTTTGTATCTTGCATATACCGTGAAGTACTAAATCCAAAAGCCAATTGATCATAAAATGAAAAACGGAATGCATTGTAAAAATCAGGTGTTATAAACAAATAAACACGTCGTGCTTAAAGTCTAATGATTCTGAATAATAAATTTTGCCTACTGCCTACTGCCTATTGCTTACTGCCTTTTCTCTCCGATCAACCTTCATTCATCGCATTTTGATACTTAGTTGCATGCGGCGGATCGAGCTTCATTAATGTTTTAAATACACCTTTATCGGGATAATCTTTCAAATATTCAGCTATCTCTCCGTTCTTTGCATCAAAGAATACTTTAATCAATACGCTGTTTAGATCTACTTTGCTTCTCATTGACTCAAGCAGATTTATAAGATCTATTATTTTTTTCTGGCCTAATTCTTTATTCTGACTATAGAAATCAATTCCGTAATGATATTCATAAAAGGCTTCCCTGAACGGGCGGTATTTTTCATTAAGAAGGTCCTCGGCTAATTTTCTTCTGCTGAAAGAAAAAGTTGTTCCTTTATTTTCCCATCCAGCCGAAAATCTGCTCGTTGCGCCCAGATTGACTATATCTAATGCTTTTGTAAAATATGGTGTGCCTCCGAATTTTTCCCATGATTCCAGATCGAATCCTATAATTATGTTTGCATAATAATCCAAAAAACTTGTCACAGGATCGAATATTGTCTGGTTTGAAATAAGCGGCTGACCTCTTTCATAGACAAACGCCCAGGAATCATCTAGAATTTTAAGCATTAAAGAATTCTTATCTGATTTATAAACAGGTCTTTGGCTTTGAACCACAACCTGAGCAGTATAATTTATTTCACTTGATGCACCGATGAACGATATGGCTAAGGAGCAGTCGATTTTCCCGCCTTCCCATGAAATATCTGTAAACCTTGATTTATTCATATAATCCTCAATAACATCCTTGAAATCCCTGAGCAGATCCCGGTTCAAAACAGGTATCGCTTCGTAATTCACACTCACTCTGCAGTTCAATTCCTGAGCAATAACAATAGAGAAGCTGGATAGTAAAGCAAGCAAAAGGAGTTTCATTTTTAAAACCTTTGAAGTTTCAAATAAAAGTTGATTTAATATATGAATTTCAATATAATCAAACAACAAAATTGAAAATCTTCTGCATGGGGCTTTTACTTTCTATTTTTTTAGCTGTTTCAATCACTTCAAATTTTTTTGCACAATTCAATCCGGGGGCAAAACAAATCTCTATTGCCAATTCAGATGTTGCGCTCAGCAACGATGTATTCAGTTTTTTCAATAATCCGGCCGGTCTTGCCCAGATGAATTGGAGAGAAATCGGAATTTATTATTCTCCTTCGCCTTTCGGATTCAGTGAACTGGCAAACGGATTTTTTTGCTATCATGAACCTACCGTAATCGGATCTTTTTCGGTAGGCGGAATGACTTACGGCTTTGAGCTATACCGCGAAAATAGAATCATGCTTGGCTATTCATTTAATTATGATAATAATTTTTTTGCCGGTGCCGTAGTAAATTATCATATTGTTTCTATAAAGAACTATGGAAGCAGCGGGGTTTTTTATATTAATCTTGGAGGGCTAATTTATATAACAAACTTTTTCAGGTGGGGTTTTTTTGTACACAATGTAAATCATGCTTCCTTCGTGAATGAAGATGACCAGATCCCTCTTTTAATGAATTCCGGATTAAGTTATGATATTGCAGGAAGCCTTTCCTTTAATTTTTCAGTTGAAAAGGATATACGCTATAATCCTTCCCTGCGGGCAGGAATAAATTATGATGTCTTTGATAATATCTCACTGCGTTCCGGGTTCTCGAATAATCCCAGCTGCTACTCAGGGGGATTGGGAATTAATTATTCCTATTTTAGCCTTGATTATGCTGTATTTAATCATCCGGATTTGGGGTTGACTCATCAGGCTGGAATAATAATTAGCTTTGCTGAAGAAGGAACAAGAACCGCTAGAATAAAAAATTACCTTCGTATTAAAGAATAAATCTTTTGAGCGAATAATTTTTATAATTTTTCCGATATTTTTTTGAAAATTTATCTTCTGATCTTTATAATATCCAATTCATTAACTCTCGCGCAATGGGACTCTTCATATATTGATGAGAGCCAGACTTTAGAAGATTTAATTCAGGAAAGCGAGCTGGAATCGGTCAACTCGGCAGCCTCCGATGTAATCGAAGATCAGATAAATAATCCTGTAGATCTAAATACGGCTGAAATACCCGAACTTTTATCAGTACCCTACATTGATTTAAATACTGCAAACAAAATCCTTGGACATAGAAAAAAATTCGGACCGTTCTTCTCTGCTAATGAGATCTATTCCATAAAAGAGATCGCTCCCGAAACAGCTGCCAAGATTCTACCCTTCCTGACCGCCAAATACGATTCGAAAGAAAATAAAAATGCACAAGATTTTTTCACCGGGGCTGCAGAAGATTTCAACCTGAAGATGAGAAACCGAATTTCAAAAGATCTCCAGACTAGAGAAGCATATAAACAAAATAAATTCCTTGGCTCCGGGTTTAAATACTACAACCGTTTTCTCGGAGATTATAATGGAAAATACCAAGCAGGTATTTTGACGGAAAAAGATCCGGGCGAAAAGAGTATTGATGAATTTGCATCATTCTTTATATTCATAAAAAATATAGGAATTTTAAAAAATATAGTTGCCGGTGATTATAATGTTGAAGCAGGGCAAGGAATTGCTTTATGGAGCCCTTACGGTTTTTCAAAAGGCAGCGAATCTGTGTTTCCAATTAAAAAGAATTCTAAAAATATCAAACCTTACAAGAGCTCTGATGAGAATAAATTCTTCCGAGGAGCAGCGGCCGAAATCGTATGGGATAACTTTTCAATAACAGCATTTTATTCTAAAAATAAACTCGATGCAACTATTGATCCTTCCTTCTCCGCAATTAAGTTTATACCAGTCACAGGATTTCATAGGACAAACTATGAACTTTCACAAAGAAAAACCGCCGAAGAAATATTAATGGGGATGAAAGCAGATTGCAAGTTTAAATTCAACTCAGGAGAAGATGAAATTAATCTTAACACGGGAGCTTTATATTATCAATCGAAATTTTCCAACCCTTTTCTTGCTGCTGATGTATTTGATTTAAAGGGAAGCAGATTCAGCAGCAGCTCCGTTTATTACGACTTCTATTACCGCACTATTAATATTTTCGGTGAATTCGCTTACAACGGAATTTCAACTGCTTCAATCAACGGATTAATTATTTCCGTAACAAAAGATTTTTCTTTCATTACTTCAATCCGCAGTTATCCGAGAAATTTTTACAGCCTGCACGGTTCAGCTCTTGCGGAAGGGTCGGGCAGAAACGAAATAGGTTTTTATAATGGAGTGAGGTGGAAAACAAAACTTGGTACAATTAATTTTTATTATGACCAGTTTAAATTTCCTTATGCAAGTTACCAGCTTCCCTTGCCTGCCGCAGGCAATGAATTTTTATTCAGCCTTCATTCAAAGCCTTTCCGCAAGCTTGAAACAAGGGTAAGAATTAAACATGAGAACAAAGAGAATGCCTGGACATCAAATTTTTCTAGAATCATTACCGGTAAGATAAAAAAAAGTCTTCGGATCGAAATGATTTACAATGTTTCAAAAAAAATACGTTTTAAGGAAAGAATTGAAATAAATAACTTCATTTTAGAAGATCTAAATATAGATGAGCAGGGAATTTTATTTTTCCAGGATATCAGGGTCATGTTATTCAACCAAATTACTTTCAGCGGCCGAATAACCTTCTTTAAAACAGATTCATTTAATTCTGCGGTTTACGCGTATGAAAATGATATTCAAGGGATGTATTCAAATTCAGCACTGTATGGAGAAGGAGTTAAGTGGTATTTTCTTTTCAGGTTCAACCCGGTAAAAAATATTGCATTCTCGTGCAAATATTCCGAATTATATAAACCACGAGAGAAGTCTCTTTACTCGGGCGACGAAGAAATTACAGGAAATCTTGATAACAGGCTCAGTATGCAGCTGGATTTTAATTTTTGAAATCAAAAATCTTATAGTTATTAGGAAAAACATCCGGCTTAACTTTTAATTGCGGTTCGGTATTATGATTATACAATGTTGTTTCAATAGCCGAACGTAATGTCTGTTCATCGTACGGTTTACCGATGTATCCAAAATGTTCCGTTATCTGTGTTTTCTTTAATGTTTCGGTATCAGCAACTGCAGTTAAAAATATGACCGGGATATTTTGTACTTTTGAAATGATTTCAGCCGCTTGGATTCCATTAATAGAACCTTGGAGCTTGATATCCATTAAAATAAGATTCGGTTTTTCTTCCAATGCTTTTTTTATTGCTTCTTCACCAGAGAAAACAATTGAGCAAATTTTATAGCCAAAATTTATTAAAATTTTTTTAATATCAAGAGCAATAATAATTTCGTCTTCAGCTATAAGTATTTTTTTCCCAACCTGTTTTTTTTCCATGAAATCTCTAAATTAATTGAAAAGTAATTCGCACTTAATTTTTACCTCAGGTTTTTAAATAAAACAATTGATATGCCATTAATATCTTTTTTAAGAGGGACTTTTTGCGAAGAAAAATTAACTGAAGGGTGAAAAAATTTAAGAGAAAACAAAAAACTGCATTTTAATA
>JBLNGL010000461.1:0-4728 GCA_050264735.1 Ignavibacteria bacterium
AGCATTGGGTAAACCGGTTTCTATACTGTAATTAAAAATTACCAATTCTTCTTCATCAGGTCCTTCACTTATTCGTTCAGATATTTCATTTTTATATAGGGACTGCAAGGTTTTGAAAATAAAAATATGATATATCCCATGGGTTACTAAAAGAAAGATCATAAACAATGATATTATTTGTTTTGTAAGCATTAGTATGAATATCTTTGTTAAAGTACTATAAGATAGTATTTTTTCTGTGAAATAATTCAGTTAGGAAAAAAATTTATAGTTTAATTTCCTTTTCAATTGTTGTAAATCAAAAAAGCTAATTTAAAGAGGAACGATTTACCCCTATAACCAAGGCAAAAGTTTTTTTCAATATAATATTAAGTGAAGTTCTTTCTTAAATATTCACCATTTCATATTAACAATCTAAATTTTCCGGTTTATATCCAGCATCCATTTTAGATTATTCATCTTACATCATTCCTCATTCATATTACTTCACTCACTTTCCATCTTCCATCTTCCATTTTCTGCGCCAAAGGCGCATCCCGTTTGCGGGACATCTTCCATCTTCTACCCTTTTATTACCCCAATAGGTTTTAATTTAGCGACTTTTTTAGAAATCCCTTCCTTGTGCATTACTTCCACAACCTGGGAAACATCTTTATAAGCATCGGGCATTTCTTCCGCAATTGTTCTAAAACCTTTTGCCTGGATAAAAATCCCTTTCTTAAAAAGCTCATCAATAAGATTTCGTCCTTTTGCTTCCTTCATTGCTCTCTTGCGGCTGAAATTTCTTCCTGCACCATGGCAGGAACTCCCAAATGTTTCCTCCAAAGATTTTTCCGTACCGGCTAAAACATATGAATAACGTCCCATATCTCCGGGTATTAAAACAGGCTGACCGGCTTCTTTATATTTTTCCGGAATAAATTTGCTGCCGGGCGGAAACGCCCTTGTTGCACCTTTTCTGTGAACACAAACCTTTTTCATCTTTCCGTTAATATTATGCTCTTCGATCTTCGCAATATTATGGCATACATCATAGACCAGCCGGAATGCTAACTCGCTTTCAGTCATGCTGAATGTGTCTTTAAAACTTTTCTTTGCGAGATGCATGATTACCTGCCTGTTATTCCAAGCAAAATTTGCAGCGCATTTCATTGCCGATAAATATTCCTGCCCCTCTTTTGAATTTATGGGAGCACATGCAAGCTGCCGGTCAGGCAATGAAAAACCGTAGGAAGAGCTTCCTTTCATCAAAGTTTTCAGATAATCATCACAAACCTGGTAACCCAGGCCGCGAGAGCCGGTATGAATTAAAACGGTAATCTGTCCTTGAAACAACCCGAATACGGAAGCAATTTCCTCATTAAATATTTCCTCTACTATATCTATTTCCGCAAAATGATTCCCTGATCCCAAAGTCCCCACCTGATCGATTCCGCGCTCTATTGCCCTGCTGCTTACTACATCAGTATCCGCATTTTTCAACATCCCGTTTTCTTCGGTAAAGTCGATGTCTGAAGAATCCCCGAAACCATTTTCTACTGCCCATCGGGAGCCGTTCCGGAGAAGATTTTTCATCTCGGTATTTGAAAGTTTTTTAATTGCACCTGCAGCGCCGACCCCGGTCGGAATATTTTTAAAAAGATTTGCAACTAGTTTTTCAATTTTCTCTTTAACTGAATTATATTCCAGAGAAGTAACTGCCAATCTGACGCCGCAGTTAATATCATATCCTACTCCGCCGGGCGAAATTACTCCGTCTTCCGGATTTGTAGCGGCAACTCCCCCGATGGGAAATCCGTACCCCCAGTGTATATCCGGCATTGCAAGGCTGTATTTTTCTATCCCGGGGAGATGTGCAACATTCATTACCTGCTTAAATGCTTCATCTTCTTTTGAACTTTTTTCAATCATCTCCCGCGAAATATAAATCCTGCCCGGTACCTTCATTCCGCCCGACGCAGGTATTTCCCAGAGATTCTCTCTGATCTGATTTAATTCGATCCCGCCGACGTGCATAGCTTAGCTCCCGACAGATGAATGAACTACTTTATTGGATGACTGCATGTTTGCATGTTTGCATGAATGCATGATTGTATGAATGCGTGTGCAAAGAATTAAATTGTATGCTGTAATAATCTTTCAATCTTTATAATCTTTAATCTTTTAATCTTTGATTCATGCATCCATGCTCTCATGCATTCATGCATCTCTTTATATATCAAATACTATTCTAGTTGAAAATTTCCCGTCTTTATTTCTTATCTCCATCTGATGAAATGTAACTGCCTTTATTTCAAGACTGACCGGATGTTTGTCTTCGTTAAAATTTTCACCGGAAAGGAGAGCGGATAAGCTCCATGCATTATTTTTTTGAAAAGAAATCTCTTTTACAAAACTGCAGATCCATTTTTTGGTTTGAAACAAAAAATTCAGTTCATCAAGAAATTTCACTAGCAGCAATTCAAGATCATTTTCAGCAATCTTAATCTTTTTTTCTTCTTTTACCTCAATGATATTATTTTCAAATATAGTCTCTTTCCATGCCTGTGCCGAAACCATAAAAAGCTCTTCCATGCTGTCTGCTTCAATATCAACTGCTACATCTGCAGGATGGTCGATGAATTTATAAGCTGAGCTCATAATCTCATTGCTTTATTGTTTTTATTGTTTAATTGTTTTTATTGTTTCATTGCTAAATTGCTGTATTGTCAAATTGCTATCTCCAATAATATAACAATATGGCAGTTCAACAATTTAACAATACAATTTAACAGTATAGCAATTCAGCAATTTAACAATACAGTCAATTTAACAATTACATCATTTAATACTAAATTACGCGGTGAAATTCTAACAAATTGGAAAAACTAGCTTAAACCTTCAAGGGTTGCCCTGCTTATTACACTTCCCTAACCTTGAAGGTTACCGAAATAATGAAACATTTGCCGGAACATAAAAAAGGATTAATCGCAGTCTTGGCGTCCGCCGTTCTCTGGAGCAGCGGAGGTGTTTTTATTAAGCTCATTTCTTTAAATGCATACCAGCTTTCGGTATTCCGTTCTTCTATTGCCGCTCTCGTCTTCTTAATTCTTTTTAGAAAACTAGTTGTTTATGCAAACGGACTGGCAATTCTAAACGCAATCTTTTATGTAATAGTTTTGATATTCTTTGTTCTCGCAACGAAATTAACAACTGCAGCTAATGCAATTTTCCTTCAGTATACTGCTCCTATTTATGTATTAATATTTGAACCTATAATTAATAAAACGAAATATGAAAAAATAAATGTAATTGCAATTATCATCTGTTTCCTAGGAATGATCTTATTTTTTATGGGAGAATTATCGCCCGGACAGCTGGAGGGAAATCTTGCCGCCCTTTTATCGGGAGTTGCTTTTGCTGCCTTCTTCCTAGGCATGAGAAAAAATAAAAGTGAATACCAGTTCAGCTCAATTTTTTACGGAAATATTTTTATTGCATTAATTTGCATTCCATCCCTGTTTTCTATAAACGTTTTAAAGCAGGATGATCTTGTAATGGTACTATACCTTGGTATCTTTCAAATCGGTCTGGCTTATGCAATTTTCAGTTACGGATTAAAAAGAGTTTATGCCATTGAAGCTTCAATTATCGGAATGATTGAACCGGTGCTGAATCCTATCTGGGTTTTTTTCGGTTACGGTGAAATTCCTTCCATAATGGCAATAGCAGGGGGAATAATAATTATAGCAACCATAGCAGTAAGATCATTTATCCTTGAATCGCCTATTATGAAAGGCAAATTGAATATCGGAAATTAAAAGTATTTCTTTTACATTATTTAACTTTCCATTACTATTTTAAAATTGTCAATCATTTATTTGGAATTATAATGAAAAAATGGATCCTTTTCATTTTATTTTTTCCCTTTGCAGCCGGTTCTTTTAATCAAACATTAAATGAAAATAATACTGCAAGAGAACACCTTATCATGGATTTCGGATGGCGTTCTGCGCTTGGGCATTCTTACGAAACGTCCCAGGATTTTGATAACGGCAGCGGCTATTTCTCTTACTTTACAAAAGCCGGATACGGAGACGGTGCTGCAGCGGAAAATTTTGACGACCGTGCCTGGAGAGTTTTAGATTTACCGCATGACTGGTGTGCTGAGCTTCCGTTTGATTCATACGGCGGACATAGTCATGGCTATAAGGCAATAGGGAGAAACTTCCCGCAAAACAGCGTTGGCTGGTACCGTAAAAGATTTTTTATCCCTGAAACTGATTTCGGCAGACGTATTTCTATAGAATTTGACGGGGTTCACCGTAATTCAATAGTGTGGATTAATGGATTTTATCTTGGGACTGAACACAGCGGGTATTCAAGCTTTAATTATGATATTACGGATTATCTTCATTACGGAAGCACTAATGTTATTGCAGTCCGTGTTGATGCTGCAATGGAAGAAGGATGGTACTATGAGGGCGCCGGAATATACAGGCATGTCTGGCTTACAAAAACCAGCCCCCTTCATGTTGAACGTTACGGGACTTTTATTACATCGGAATTAAAAGATAACTCTGCCGTGCTTACCTGCAGAACAACTGTAGTAAATGAATCAAATGAACAATCTTTATTTGATATTGAAGAATCAGTTATTGATGCGGAAGGAAAAATTATCGCGCAAGGTTCAAATGAGAAATTAATTATAAATCCGGGAGAACAAAAAGAATTTTATACTAAATACAA
>JBLNGL010000462.1:0-4330 GCA_050264735.1 Ignavibacteria bacterium
CTTGAGGCCACGCAGCAGGAGCTTTGGTTAATATTTCATGAATATTCAGTGTCCCGAGATTAGCTACAAGAAGAAACAAGCCGATTGCCATGGCCGTATCACCGATACGTGTAACTATAAATGCTTTCTGCGCAGCTGCTCCGTTTGCAGGATCTTTATACCAGAATCCTATTAGCAGGAAACTGCAGAGACCGACACCTTCCCAGCCGAGATAAAGGAGCAGAAGATTATCCGCAAGAACAAGAGTGAGCATCGATCCGACAAATAAATTCATGTATGCAAAGAAACGCGAAAATCCCTCCTCATCATGCATAAATTCTACAGAATAAAGATGAATCAAGAACCCTACAAAAGTGATTACGAATATGAATACAATAGAAAGAGGATCCAGGTAAAATGATATTGACGGATTAAAACCAGCAACATTAAACCAGGTCCAGAGAGTCTGAACAAATTTAAAATTTTCAGGCGGGTTTGAGATAAAGCTGATCCCGATGAGTATTGTGAAAAGAGCGGAAATACCGACAGAGCCTGCCCCGAGAATTGATGCAATCTTAAGAGAAAAACGCTTACCGAATAAGGCAAGAATCAGAAAACTAAAAAAAGGCAGTGCAGGAATAATCCAAAGAAGATTCAGCATTTCATCCTTTCATCTTATTGAGTAAGTCTGCATCTAAAGTTTTAAACCTGCCGTATATTTTTAAAATTAATGCAAGTCCGACAGATACTTCAGCGGCAGCCATAGTAAGAATGAATATGAACATTACCTGTCCGTCTGCCTGCATCCATTTGGAACCGGCAGATACAAATGCCAACCCGGAAGCATTCATCATTATCTCTATAGACATCAGCATAAAAATTATATTTCTTCTTACCATCACGCCGATTAACCCGATAATGAATAGTAGGCCTGCCAGCGCCAGGCTGATTTCCAAAGTAACCTGGTTCACTTGTTTTCTCCTTGAAAAAATCTATGCCTGGATTTCCTTTTCTTTTCTCCCAGGTAAAAAGCTCCTACAATTCCGGACATCAGCAGCATGCCGGATAATTCAACTCCCAGCAAATATTTATGGAACAAAGAAATACCCACTTCTTTGGGAGTAATAATCTGACTTTCAATTCCCGACGTGTTGTTTGAGAGAAGGATTACAAAAAGCTGTATCAAAAGAATTAAGGAAAGAATTCCGGGCCCTATCCAGAGTTTAAAATTAAGAAGCCTCTTTTCTTCAGCATCGGCTTCCTTACCCAGGTTAAGAAGCATGACTGCAAAAATAAACAGCACCATGATTGCACCGGCATAAATAATTATTTCCAGTGCAGCGGCAAAAGGAGAACCGAGAGTAAAGAATACTACTGCAACCGAGAATAATGAAACAATTAAATAAAGCAGTGCATGTACTGCATTAACCCTGGTTATTACCAGGATAGAAGAAATAATTGCAATAACAGCAGGTACGTAAAATCCTAACTGCATTTAGTAAAGCCTAAATATTTCATCTAAAAATTCAATTAATACAAAAATTTAAAATTACGGAAGCAGGCTTCTGAGATCTACCGGAGGTTCTTCATTTTCCGCTTCTCCTTTATCTTTTCCTCCGATCGACAATCCTGCAACTTTATAAAAATTATATCCGTGATACTTCCCTTCACCGGAAATAAGAAGATCTTCCTTTTCATATACAAGATTCTGCCTGTTATACTCGCTCATTTCGAAATCCGGAGTAAGCTGGATTGCATATGTAGGGCATGCTTCCTCGCAGAATCCGCAGAATATACAGCGGGAAAAATTTATCCTGAAAAACTCGGGATACCTTCTCCCTGTTTTATCTTCAGTTGCCTGCAGCGAAATGCAGTCAACCGGACAAGCAACAGCGCACAGATAACATGCAACGCACCGTTCGCCTCCGTCGGGGTCACGGGTTAAAACAATTCTTCCGCGCCACCTGGGACGCAGCTTAGCCTTCTCTTCGGGATACTGAATAGTTTCCCGTTTATGGAACATGTGAAGAAATGCTATCCAGAGACTTCTTAATGAACTAAACATTTTTTATGTTTTTAACGGTTTCAAAATTCTATATTTCATGAATTAATGTTTTAAGCTGAGCACAACGGCGCCTGTAACCAATAAATTCAATAATGAAAGAGGAAGAAGGAATTTCCATCCGTATTCCATCAGCTGATCATATCTTGGCCTGGGCAGTCCGGCTCTTAGCAGGACAAAAAACAAAATAAAAACAAAAGTCTTTATGAAAAACCAGATAACGCCGGGAAGAAATGAGGGTCCGAGCCATCCGCCGAAGAAGAGAGTTGTTATTAATGCAGAAACTAAAGTAATTCCCAGGTACTCCCCGACGAAAAACATTCCGAACTTCATGCCTGAATATTCCGAATGATACCCGGCAATTAATTCACTTTCAGCTTCCGGAATATCAAAGGGGAGGCGGTGCGTTTCTGCAATTCCGGCAATAAGGAAAATTATAAAACCTACTAACTGCGGAACTACAAACCACATTTTCTGCTGCGCATTTACAATATCGACGAGACTGAATGATCCGCTGAGCATAACTACTCCCAACAATGAAATTCCCATAAACACTTCATAAGATATCATCTGGGCAGAACCTCTGAGTGCACCCAGCAGGGAATATTTATTATTGGAAGACCACCCGCCGAGTACAATGCTGTATGCCCCTAGTGAAGACATACCGAGAAAAAAAAGAATCCCGATATTTAAATCTATCACATGTATACCCGGGGCAAAAGGAATAATTGCAAAGCTCATCAGCACAGTGGCAACCACGATGGCCGGGGCAATAATGAAAACAGGTTTATCTGCAAATGGCGGGATCCAATCTTCTTTAAAGAAAATTTTAACCATATCCGCAACGCTTTGGAGAAGACCAAAAGGGCCGACTCTGTTTGGGCCGTACCTGTCCTGCCATAATGCCAGCATTCTTCTTTCCACCCAAATTAAGATTGCAGCCATACTGAGCATTGCAAATAAAACGCCGATAACAATTAATATGGACAGTAAAGTCTGGTTCATTATTCCGCTTTCTTAATCTTAATCCATGATAGTGATCCAATAAAAGGAGAATCAGGCAGTCCGGCGGCAATTCCTGCAGTACCTTCCGGCAGATCAATTTTTATTTTAACCGGTAAGATAAATTTCTCACCCGAGATAGTCACCTCGGCTTTGCTTTCTTTAATCAAATTTAATCTAGATGCATCATCAGGATTCAATGCTAAGTAACACATCGGTGTAAGTTCTGCGATTCCGGGAGACAATGCACTCAATTCATCGGAACCGAAAATATGATAAATAGGCAGAACAAACCATTGATCTTCTTTCTTTTTAAACTTTTCAGGTACAGCTGTAAAAAATTTTAATTCCGGGTTACCGTTAGGCTCAAAAATTCTTAATCCGGGATCGCCGCCGTGCAAAGCTCCGCCTACTTCAATCTGGTATTTATTAATTGCCTGCGCCGAATTCCATCCGGGCGACCAGAAGAAGGGAATAATTGCTGAAGGCGGTTCTCCCCGGTAGCCTTCCATCGTGAAAGTCATCGGAGTATCTATATCTTCGGGAGGTTTTGGTTCGCTGACGTTTATGTTGGCATGCATAGCAGTCCTTCCGCTGAAACGGTGCGGCTCTCTGGGGAACTTCTGATCGGCAATTCTAAATCCGGGAGGCGGTGTAATATCTTTTATCCCTTTTAAAAGAGGAATTTCATCGGCGACCGCGTTTGTAAAATCGGATAAATTCTTCAATCCATTGCTATTTTCTATCTCTATTACTAAAGAAATTTCATCCAGCCATCTCCAGCTTTCATGAATTTCGCCCTTCGGCACAAAAACCTGGTAAAACCGCTGGGCGCGTCCTTCATGGTTAATTATAGTACCATCCGATTCTGCAAAAGTGCCGGCTGATAAAATAAAATCTGCTTTTTTGGTTATGCCGTTTTCGGAATGATCAATTACAATTATATTTTTAAATTTTCTGAAGATAGAATCTATTTCCGATCTATCGGCTTTTCTGTAAAGATCATTTTCCAGGACAATTAGAGTTTCATACTTCTTATCTTTATCATTTTTATTTAAAGTTCCGAAAAATTCTCCGCTCATTAAAGCCAGGCCCATGCTGTTTGCTTCCGGCAAAACAAAAGAGATTTCCGCATTCTTCCCCTTTGATTTAAGGGCAAGCGCAATATTAGCTGCTGCCTCTATAACAGATTCGGTTAAAAGACTTGTTCCGGAAATAATTAACGGATGCTCGGCATTTAATAAATCATTAGAAATCTGCTTTAAGAAAGAAGATTCCTCTCCTGAT
>JBLNGL010000463.1:0-5174 GCA_050264735.1 Ignavibacteria bacterium
ATAGTAACAGCCATTATATTAAAGCCTCTCCCCGTCCCTCTCCAAACCTGTCTCGCCTTGGGCGAGCCAAGGCGGAGGAGAGGGCGGGCGAATTTTTAATTTGTTTTATAGCAATCTAATAAATTAAAAATAATATTTTCACTTATTTAAAGGAAAATCAACTTTACTGTTAGGTTATCTTTATTAAAGAATTCATTGATAATTTTCGATTAATCCCCTAATTCAATACATCCTTCCCTTCCCTTTGGGAAGGGGCGGGGATGGGCTTCTTAGTATTTTCAATTATTATCTCTCTTACTTTTTCCATCAGCTGAATTTCATCCTTCCGGTTCGCAATATTTTCAGTCGAGACAGGCGCATCAAAATGCACATAAATAGTTCCTCTTTTAATTTTAAATTTCCCTTTGGGGAGAATTTTTGATGCTCCGCTGACAGAAACAGGAATTATGGGAAATCCTACTCTTGAAGCTAAATAAAATGCGCCTCGTTTAAAAGGCTGCACTTCACCTGTTTTGCTTCTTGTTCCCTCAGCAAATAATAAAGGAGAAAGTCTCTTTTCGATCATCCGTCTTTTTGCTTCTCCAATACTTTTCACAGCATCCTCGACATTAGCCCTGTCAATCATTATGTAAGGCCCCATTTTTAACTGCCACCCGAATAAAGGAATTTTGCTTAACTCTTTTTTAAATACAATACTGATCGGAACCGGGATGGCGTACTGCAGAGACGGTATATCAAACTGACTGCTGTGGTTGGATACAAATACGTAAATATTATTGTGATTGAAATTTTCAAGTCCGGTAACCGATAATCTAATTCCTGCAATCAGCAAAATTCCTTTGGACCAGATTTTAGATAATTTATAATATAAAAAAAACCTTCTGTCTATGATTGAAAAAATCATTGCAAAGACAGAACAGATGATGGTATGAAGAATTATAAAAAAAATTTTAATATAGGATAGCACTATACTCTTTCAAGCTGAATAACTCTTATTCTGGAAGAATTCTTATTTGTCTTCCGATTTGACAGCAATATCTTCATTAATATTATTTTTTTTCATAAAATCATCGATTGCAGCAATTCTGTTTTTAATTGAAGGATGGCTGTAAAAAAACCATTCTATAAAAGGATGCGGATCTTTATCTCCTAAATTCTGCTGAGTTAATTTTTCCAGAGTCCGGATAAAAGCACCGGGTTTTTTTGTAGAAGAAACCGCATATTGATCGGCCTCATATTCATATTTCCTTGACAAGATATTTGATAACGGCGTTTGAATTATACCAATTAACATCCCCCATAGGGAAAGAACAGGTAATGCTGCAATTTGGCTGATCGTACTAAATCCAAACCATCTCAAAGAAAACTGATAGAGCAAAGAAATTAAGAATAAAGTCAGGAAACTCGATGCGGTGCCGATGATTATATTTTTTACAATATGCTTTTTCTTATAATGTCCGAGCTCGTGGGCGATTACCGTTTCAATTTCGTCCTCGGAATAACTGTTTAATAAGGTATCACCAAGAAGAATTCTTTTAGATTTCCCTATTCCCGTAAATGCCGCATTTGCTTTTTTAGTATTCTTGCTCATGTCAAATTTATAAACATTCTCCACTCTTATTCCTGCTCCTTCTGCAAGTGCAGCTATAGCATTCTTTAAGTTCTCATTATCAATAGGAGTTACCTTATAAAATAATGGAAGTATTAATATCGGGACAATCCTTGCCAATATTACTGAAACAATAAAAAGTAAAATTGCTAACGGAAGCCACCATAAATTTCCGAATTGATTAAGAGAATAAAAAAAGAATAATAAAATTGGTATTCCGACCGCAGCAGTGACTAGAAGTCCTTTTAAATTTTCCCAGATCCATTTAAAGAAAGTCTGGTTAGACAGGTTATATTTATGTTCGAGGTAAAAACCTGTATAAAAACTGAACGGGAAAAAAATAATTCCACCAGCAATCCCGACGGCAGCGGTAAAAGCCAGGAAAAGCAGATAATTGCCGGGAATAAATGAGCCGAGAAACTTCACGAGAGAACCGCTTAATCCGGTTAAAACAAATGAAAGAATCAGAATAAATGATAATATCCCCTCGGAAATTCCGACAGCCAGTTTGATATTGTTGTACTTCTTTGAATCCATGAATCAAAATTATAAATGAAAGGAGAGCCAATCAATGGGATTAAAGAGAATAAAAAATCCCGTGATTACCTGGTAACCACGGGATTAATTAGTTTTAAATATATTAGGTTTAACTTTTACCCTTCTTTAAAGATTTCCCGTCCTCGCTAAGTCTTGATGTATATTTTGCAGGATCTTTTTTAAATTTCTTAAGGCAATTATTGCAGCAGAAGGCATATTTTTTACCTTCATATGTATAAGTAATATCTTTGTCTATATCTTCGCCGGAAACTGCGCAGATTGAATTAAAAACTTCCGCATCAGAAGCTGCGGTGCTATCTTCTTTCACTTCCTGCTTTGTGCCGGATTTTTCATCTTTTTTCTGATCTGCCTGAGCATGAATGTTAATCGAGAAACCTAGAATAATAAAGAAAGCAGCGAACAAAAGACTGAACTTTTTCATAATGATCCTTTCTTTGATTAATTAAATCTGTAAGTATGATGACTTTTATACTTCCTGGATGCAGCAGCCTTCAATAAAAGTAAAAAGTAATGATGCAAAACACAAAGAACTAAATTACCCTGAGATTTTCTTTCTGAACCCAGCCGACTTTACCGTCAAGCAGCTTTATCTTAACCCAATCCTGAACATTATCTTCAAGCTTTACCTTTAATCCTTCATGAATAATAAATGCATCACTGCCGCTCGTATCGGGAGATAATTTGACCGCTGCTTCCGATTCAACTATTACTGCATTTTTAACAGAAAGTTCCCTGTTGAATTTTACAGCTAGCAATGATGCCGTCACAGCTAAAAGCAGAACTGCCGCCAAACCCGAATAGAAAGAAATTTTTTGAATACGCTGGTTTTTTGCAAGGAAATAAAAACTTGTGCTTCCTAAAACAACTAAATAGAAAAAATAGGCGGTATATGTCCATCCGGTTAAGCTAAAAAATGCCAGCAGTCCTTCCCACCATTGAAAAATAAAAAACTTCGGAAGCATTTCCACCCTATCAACAGTTTTGGCGTTTGCCAGTGCAAGATTATGCAGAATGTCTTCGTCAGCTGGGGAAAGCTCTAAAGCTCTTTCATAATTAAGTATAGCAAATCCTATTTTCCCGGAGCGGTAGTAAGCATTTCCAAGATTATAATATAGAGTTGTTCCCTCATATCCTTCACTTATCAGCTGCTCGTAAGCAATAATTGCTTTTTCATAATCTTTACTCTGATAAAAATTATTTCCTTTGCGTAAAACATCTTCAGAGGTTTCAGCAAAAGCTGTGCAGACTAAATTTATCATCAGCATTGCAAAAACAGAAGCTGGGAACCGGAATTCCGCGATAATCAAATTCAAATTTTTTTTATGCATTTTTTTTCGAGCCAAGCGATTTTTCAATTTCTATTATTATATCGGCGGAACGGCTGTACATGTCTTCCATTTCGGCAATTCCATTGGATTCGGGAGCGAACCTAATATATTCGCATTTTTCGGAACATCTTTTAAAATTCATGATAAGATCTTTTTCCAATTTCTTTTTTCCCAGTTCAGTAACAGCCCTGTCAAGAGACAGCTCGGATTTAGGTATATGAAATTTATCCTCAAGATAACCGTACAGGGCCTGGGAAATTTCGGAATAAAATCCGTTCTGATCATTTGCATCCATACATATTTTTGCTTTCTTCAGTTTTGATTTAACAATTTTCTGAGCACGCTGATATCTGAGCAACTGAAGGTTAGCAGATAATTTTTCATTCCGTTTCTTGAAAAGAACAAGCCCTATCAATGCAAAAAGAGGTACTGCAGCGGCTGTCCAAAATCCGAATTGATTAAGAAGAATTCCGCTTTTTTTGTTAATGTCGTCAACTGAAGTTTTAATATACCTTATATCTTCTCCCAGGAGCTTTATATCCTCCTTAGAATAACCTGCAAGATCCGATTCTCCGCCGCTGCCTTTTTCAACATTTATAGTATATCTAGAAGTGGATAATGTGACAAAACTTTTTTTATCCGGATCAAAATATGTGAATTCCGCAGGCGGAATTTCTTTTCTGCCTGACGTCCTTGGAATGATTAAATATTCAAAAGTTTTACTGCCTGATATCCTGGATTTCCTGTTTATCAGGTTAGTGACCTTGGGTTCATATTTTTCAAATCCCTGGGGCAGCTTAACTTCAGGAATATTCAGCAGCTGAATGTTTCCTGTGCCTGAAACATTAATTTTTAATGAAATCGGTTCATTTGTCTTAACATTTTTTTTATTTAAATCGGAATTTAATGAGAATGATCCCACCATTCCGTTAAATGATTCAGGTTTATCCTCCGGCAGGGGAAGCGCATTAATTTTTACAGAGTTTGATTTGACGGCATAATCAACCATTTCACGGTTAAAGAAAGGATCATTAAAAAAGTCATCGAAAAAATTATTTCCTGTTTTCCTCTTTTTTTCAATCTGCACGGGAACTTTAAGCTCAAAGGGAGAAATCGTCAATTCACCGGTTTGACTTGGAAACAAAGCCGCCTTTTTCAAAACTCCCACCCTGTACTGCTTGCCGTTATAAACTTCCGTAGTAAACAGAATATTTGACGATGTCTCGAGCTCTTCCGCCCAGAAGCCCTGGTAAGAAGGCAGCTTTGAAACAGACATTTGGGAAGCAATATTTAATCTTGTATATAATTTATAAGTAACCGTTACCTGCTCTCCAACGTAGGCTTTGTTTTTATCTACTGCGGCAAGGATAAATAAATTATCCTTTATTTCCATATCGGCATTAACTTCCTGGTTATTTCCTTTTTTATCCGGTTTTGAAGTTCCGGCTTTTACTTCAATTGTAAGAGGATTTGTTTTATAAGTTCTGTCATCATACACAATTGAAGCACTTCCTATGGTATATTTTCCGATGTTTTTCGGCTGAAGATAATAAGAATAGCTTACCTTCGAAGAAACACCACCGTTGATGATCTGCATGCTGGTAGATTGATTCGGCCCGGAAATTATAAGAAAATTATTGAAATCAGGAGGAGAAAAATTTTTAATCCTGTTTACATCT
>JBLNGL010000464.1:0-2576 GCA_050264735.1 Ignavibacteria bacterium
CGGAAGGGGAAGGTAATTGCAGTCGGTGCGGTAGGAATGAATATACCGAGGGACGTTTATTACAAGAAAGAGCTGGAGCTGAAAATATCGATGTCGTACGGACCCGGAAGATACGATTCGAGCTATGAGGAAGGAGGGATCGACTATCCTTACGATTATGTACGATGGACTGAGCAGAGAAATATGGAAGCGGTTCTTGAATTAATAGCTGATAAAAAACTGGATGTTAAGTCTTTAACAACTCACAGGATTAAATTTGAAAATGCACTCGATGCTTATGATCTGATTAAGGAAAGCAGGGAACCGTATCTCGGAATATTACTTGAATACAATACAGTAAAAAAACATGATAATTTAATTCAGATAAAAGACCCCGGAATGGAAGCTAAATCCGAAATCCGCAATTCGAAATCTGAAATTGTCGTTGGTTTTGCCGGTGCCGGTAATTACGCATCACTCCATCTGCTCCCTCATCTTAAAAAAAACAAAAATGTAAAGCTGAAAGGGCTTGTTACTTCCACAGGGTTAAACTCTAAACAAAAGGGAGAAAAATTCGGATTTGAATACTGCTCAACGGATTTTGAGTCGATTATAAAAGATGATTCAATTGATTCTGTTTTTATAGCAACACGCCACAGCACCCATGCGGAATATGTAATAAAAGCATTAAGAGCCGGGAAAAAAGTTTTTGTAGAAAAGCCTTTGTGCGTAAATGAATCTGAACTTGAAGAAATCATAAATACCTTTCATTCAGCCATTCATTTCCCGCAAGCCCCGCAAACGGGGCAAGCGGGGCAAACGGGGCAGGCCCCGCAAACGGGGCAGGCATTCAGTCATTCACTCCCCTTGATGGTCGGCCTCAACCGGAGATTCGCCCCGATGACTAAAATGATGAAGGAATTTATCGGATCGAGCGGTCCGATGCAGATGGTATACAGGGTAAACAGCGGAAGTATTCCGCCGACCGGCTGGCTCCATAATCCGGAAGAAGGGGGCGGAATGCTGGTCGGGGAGATGTGTCATTTTGCCGATCTGATGCAGTTTATTGCCGGGGAAAAACCGGCTTCCGTATTTGCGGCATCGCTGAATACCAACAATGCAAATATCTGCAGCTCCGATAACGTTTCCATTACCATTAAGTTTGATAAAGGCTCCGCAGGAGTTTTAAATTATAATACTTTGGGAGATAAATCGTTTTCTAAAGAAAGGCTCGAGGTTTTCGCGGGGGGCAAGGCAGCAGTTCTGGATGATTTCAGAAGATTGGAATTAATCTCCGGAGGAAAAAAGAGCATTAAGAAATCAGTCAACCAGGATAAAGGGCAGCCTGAACAAATTGCCGAAACTATTGAAGCATTCAGGCAGAATATCTCGCCTATTTCTTTTGAAGATATCATAAACGGGATGAGGGTTATATTCGCCGCAAAAAAATCGTTGAGCATTTCCGCGCCTGTTCAAATAAATTCCTGAATATTCCTTCCTAAGGGAGACACTTCAGATCAGCCGCTTGAATAATAAAAGAATTGTTTTCAACCGGATCGGCAGCAGAATAAAATATTTTATTCTTTTATTCATTTTTATTTCCTATACAATATTCCTGGCATTTTCATTAAGAGGAGAGATCTGCTCAAATTTAAATGGAAAAAATTATATTCCTTCACTTGCAGACAGGCCTTTTACCGAAGACGGTTTTTATATGATGACCGCTGCGTGGAATATTGCTGAAGGAAATGGAATAAAATATAATTTAAACAGGCCAACTACAGGCATACAGCCGTTATTTACATTTATTCAGGCTGCTGTTGCAAAGATGGTATTGATATCCGGGGGAAACAAAACCGATTTTTTAAGAGCATTAATAATCTTCTCGTCATTAATATTTATATTTTTCGGTTATACGGCGGCAAAAATTATTCAGCATCTGGTTCCGCCGGCAATCACAAAAATATTTCCGCTTTTTCTCGCCTGGTTCAGCTTTGATTTATATGCATACTTCAACAATGGGCTGGAAACAGGTTTTTACCTGCTGATGATTGCTCTGTGCATTTATTATTCATTAAAATTTTTAGATAATCCAGGTTATAAATCCGCAGGAATATTCGGAGTATTATGCGGTTTAACGGCACTGACAAGAATAGATTTTATACTGCCGGCATCTGTTTATTTTTCCCTTATTCTAATAAGTAAAAAAGCTGAGGTAAAAAAAATAATTATAGCCGGATCGGCTGCGGTCATTCTGATTCTGCCATGGATTTTTTATGTTTACACCGTATCCGGATCGATATTCCCGACATCTGTTTCTGCCCAGGCGTCTTTTATAAGCGGTTCAAATTTAGGCGGGAGATCTTACGGTTTATTAAATGCACTCCTGCAGCATTTCTCGCCGTTCATATATTCCTACAACATTTATCTCTGCCTTATTCTTTCACTTATTTTTTATCTGCTTATCGCATTTTATGCCAAGAAATTTTACTTCATCAGTATATTTGGGAAACAGTCATTAAATAATTTTCGTTTATGGGGGATTTCCTTTCTATCCCTTCCTGCAGCTTATTTTATTTTCTCTTTTGCTTACTATT
>JBLNGL010000465.1:0-12116 GCA_050264735.1 Ignavibacteria bacterium
AATTGAATACATTCATAAGAAAGAATTGGGAGGTAGAAGGAAGCCGGACGAGAATTCAAAAAATACGGGATGGAAAAATAATGCATTTAAGGGCTTTGCCGATTATATGGAGGCGGCTGAATTTAAAGATGGCGTGAGGAAGCTTATGGAACTTTCCTTGCTTCAGAAAACTTCTATTATGTGTGCCGAGGCTTTGTGGTGGAGATGCCACCGATCATTGATTTCCGATTACCTTAAACTGAATGGATGGAATGTATTTCATTTAATTTCAAAAAATAAAGTTGAAGAGCATACCTACACAAAACCTGCTAAAATTAAACAAGGCAATCTTTTTTATAATGATTAAGTAATATGGTAAAGGAAATTAAGAGCTCGCCGAAAATAAAAGAACCATTCGATTTAGATGTCATTCTGGATTTTCTCTTTGATCAGGGCCTGTTTTTTATTTTAGTGAAAAATAACAGCGATGCTCCTGTTTTTAAAGTTTCCATCGATTTTAATAAAAAAATAACCGGACTCGGCGGCAGGAAGGAAATTTCATCGCTCCCTCTTTTCAGTAATATTGAATTCCTTGCCCCAAGAAAAGAAATTAAGACTTTCCTCGATACAAGCCAATCTTACTTCACACGAAAACAGCCCGAGAAAATAACTGCCAGAATATCTTATACTAATAAAGAAGGAGCTATTAAAACTGGAATAATAAATCATGATCTTTCGATTTACAAGGAAATCGGCTTCATAAAAATAATTCACGATGAAAAACAAAGCAGAACAGGAGGCGAAAAATAATGGCGCAGTATCCGTTACCTTCTTTTCATTTCAAAGTTGACTGGGGAGGAATAAGAATAGGATTTTCAGAAGTTTCCGGTTTATCTGTTGAAACAAATGTAATTGAGTACCGTGAAGGCGCAAGTCCGGATTACTCGGTAATAAAAATTCCGGGTTTGAGGAAATATTCAAATATAATTCTGAAGCGCGGGATGATTAAAGGGGATAATGATTTTTTTAACTGGTGGAATAGTCAGAAAGCAGGATCTGCCGAGAGGCGTGATGTTGTAATTTCAATTCTGGATGAAGAGCACAAGCCCGTTGCAGTATGGAAAGCAAGAAACGCGTTCCCGGCAAAAATTGAATGGAGCTCACTCAATGCATCGAGCAACGAAATTTTAATTGAATCTATGGAAATAACCCATGAAGGATTGACATTTGAGAACGGATAAAAGTTACGTAAATATATTCAATCCGATCTTTATTAATGTTTGCTTCCTCAGCTCTTCGGAAAATAAATGACTGTCGGCTAATACGGCTTCAATATTAAACCCAGACAGATTTATAATTGTACCTAAGGATAAAAATACTGCGGAACCTTCGTTATATGTATATTCCGTAATATAATCACGATTGGTTAGATAAATTCCTGCAGAAGTTGTAATAAAATTTTCCCATTTATAAATGAAACTTGAAGAGAATTCTATTTGATTATGAATATTCTGCTGGTAGCTGTTCCAGAATATATTTGAAATATTTCCTGTAATAATAAATTTTTCCGTCGTTTGAAATAATATTCCTAGGCTCAGCTTATCGGGCACATATGAAGTTAAACTAAAAGTTATAGGAATTAAAGCAGATATTCTTCCTGAATCAATGCCTACTCTATCCGGGGCGGGATCTTCAGCAGTCCAGGGATTCTGGTTTTTAAATCCCTTTTCATAAAATGCAGATAATTGTGTCAATGGTAGAGTTTCGGAAAATTTATAATTAAATCCTATTTTACCGCTCAATTCGTGCGAGTCAGATTTTATCAGTACCTTCCAAAGCGATTCTTTATGATGAATAAAGTTCAGATTCAATTGAGCACCCAATGATAATAAGTCATCGCTTGAAAATAGATTATGAAGGGGATATGCTGCCAGCAAAGAAGAAGTAATTATTGAGGTTTTTGATGTAAAATCAAAATATTCTCCTGTTCCATCAGGCTGATCGATTGTAGTAACCGGTATTGGCTCAAGGTCTATTGCGGAATTATACAACTGACTCATCCCGGCACCTAGGCGGAATTCACCAAAGCTGACCAAAAGTCCGGCAGATTGAGGAATCCAGTTCAGTGCTTGGCTGTATGTGATATCATAAGAACCATTTATGTCTGAATTAAACTGTTTTGAGATTCCGAAAGAAAAAGAAGGCATTTCCGTCATTAAGGCTGGATTGCTGTTAGAAAAGTTTGAGACGGTAGTCAAATTATTATTTTCAAATCCATATCCGCTTAAAGAAGTTACCTGGTAGCCAGAGGATTGCGATGTGATCACAATTTCGGAAGATTGACTAAAAAAAAGCGGCGAGAACAGGAATAATTCAAATGATAGGAAGATTATTTTCATAAGTTAACCCCTTATTTACTCTCAGGCAAATTAAAACTTTTTCATATAAAAAAAAGAAAATTTTATTGAGTCTTTAGAATTTCCGCTGACTTTGATTTTAATAATTTCCAAACTTCATTTATATGTCTTTCTTCCGTTTTCAATCCCGAAATTGAAACTCTTATTACAAATTTATTATTCAGTTTAGTATGAGATAAAAAAACTTCCCCCGTTTTATTAAGAGTCCCCAGCAGCTTTTCATTTAATTCATTTAATTTTAATTCGTCATTTATTTCTTTAGGATGAAGACGAAAACAAATAGTGCTGAACGGAACCGGAGCCATTCTTTCAAAATTTAAATCTCCGTCAATCCATCCGGTAAATAATTTCCCTAATCTGAGATGCTCCCTTACTCTTGCCGAAATTCCTTCCGCTCCGAAATATCGTAAAACAAACCAGAGCTTTAAAGATCTCATCCTCCTTCCCAGCTGAATTCCGTAATCCATAAGATTCTGCACCGAATCATCTTCGGCGGTTTTTAAATATTCAGGGACAATGCTGAAGGCACTTTTAAGAATTTCAGGTTTACGGGTATAATATGCACTTAAATCAACGGGGACAAACATCCATTTGTGAGGATTGAAAACGAAGGAATCTGCTTTTTCAACGCCTTTAAAATGAAAACGCATTTCCGGGAGCACTGCTGTAATTCCGGCATGTGCAGAATCCACATGCAGCCATAATTTTTCTTCCGAACAGATTCCGGCTATTTCATCAACCGGGTCTATACTAGTTGTTGAAGTCGTACCGATTGTTGCAACAACGCAGAATGGAAGGCAACCCAAGCCTCTGTCCTCTTTAATTGGTTTTGCAAGCCTCCCAGGAATCATCTTAAAATCTTTATCGACAGGAATTTTTCTTACTCCTTCCATTCCGATTCCCAGAGCCACCGCACCTTTTTCAACGGAAGAATGCGCCTGTTCAGAACAATATAATCTTAATCCTTTAATATTTTTGATTACGGTCAAACCTTTTCTCCTGATTTCCGCACCTGCTATTTCTTCTCTTGCAGATGCAATTGCATGCATTGTGCTGACCGAAGCGGTATCATAAATAATTCCCCAAAATTTCTCAGGAAGTCCTATCAAATCGCGGAGCCAGTTCATAGTCACTCTTTCAAGCTCAGTGGATGCGGGTCCTGATTTCCAGACCATCGCGTTGGTATTTAAAGCCGCGGATAAAAGTTCGGCTAAAACTCCCGGTCCGCTTCCTGCCGAATTAAAATATGCCAGGAATTTGGGATGGTTCCAATGAGTTGTGCCAGGTATAATTATTTTATTAAAATCAGCAAATATTTTTTCAAATGATTCACCTTTTTTAGGAGGATGCTTAGGGAGCTTCTTTTTTATATCCCCCGGTTTTATTGCAGGAAATACAGGCAGATCTTCAATATTCTCAAGATAATCGGCTATCCAATCAACCATTTTATATCCGAATTTCCTGAATTCCGCGGAAGGCATGTCTCCTGTTTTAACGGCAACCTTTATTGCAGATGAATTTCTTTTACTTTGAGATGATTTCTTTTTAGATTTCATAAAAGTCAGATTTTCCGTTTTTTAATCTTTAAAATAGTCAGATTTATTTAAAATTAATCAACTAAGTTAAATCCTCTCTTAGGGGAATTTAAATGGACAGGGATCTAAATAATTTTTTTTACCCCTCTTCCATCTGCATTGCCGGGGCATCCTCAAAAGAAAAAAGCATCGGGTATGAACTCTTAAGAAGCATCAAAACTTACGGGTATAAGGGAAAGGTATTCCCCGTAAATCCTAAAGCAGATAAAATCCTCGGCTATAAATGCTATCCGAGTGTAAACTCTGTGAACTCCGATATTGATCTGGCTATTGTTGCTGTTCCGAAAATATCTGTTGAAGAAACCATCGGCCACCTTTTGGCGAAAAAAGTCAGCTCCATTATTCTGATAACAGCAGGATTTAAAGAAGTAGGTGAAGCCGGCAAAGAATTAGAATATAAAGTGCTGCTTAAAGTCAAAGAAGCCGGTGCCAGGCTTGTGGGTCCTAACTGTATGGGGGTAATTAATACTTTCGAAGATGTAAAGCTAAATGCAACGTTCGTAGCGGGAAAACCGGAAACAGGCAGGACAGCTTTTTTTTCCCAGAGCGGCGCCGTCTGCGCGGCTGTTTTAAATACACTGAGAGAGACTGATATTAAATTCGGACATTTCATAAGTGCCGGAAACAAGGCGGATGTCTGCGAAAATGATATGCTCATTTTTTGGGAAAAGGACTCTAAGATCAAAACAATTACATTTTATCTTGAAAGTTTTGAAAAGGGGGAGGAATTCTTAAAACTTTTTGCTAGAAATGAAATTAAAAAGCCGGTAATTATACTTAAAGGAGGGAGAAGCGCAACCGGGATTAAAGCAGCACAATCTCATACGGGTGCATTGGGAACCAATGATAAAGTGGTAGAGGCAGTACTGGATCAATTTGGAATTATAAGAGCAAATAACCTGAATGAACTTTTTAACGCTGCAAAAGGATTTGAGAATTTTCCTTTGCCGGCAGGCAACAGGGTTGCCGTTATTACAAACGGAGGCGGGCCGGCTGTACTTGCGGTTGATGCTTTAATAAAAGAAGGATTAAAACTTGCCGAATTATCCGGCTCGACAAAGAAAAAACTGAAAGAAATAATTCACCCTGAAGGAAGCACGGAGAATCCGGTGGATCTTCTCCCCGGAGGTGCTCCTGAACAGTTTAAAATGGTAAATGAGATTGTACTCGGAGATGACAATGTTGACGCGGTAATTTCAATTTTCGTTGAACCTGTTATGGTTTCTGCCGGAGAAACAGTAAAAAAAATAAATGAAATAAAAACTTCAAAACCTTTATTCCAGACTGTAATGCCGCTGCCTGAATTTTGGACCCGGTATAGAGAATCGGATAACAGCCGGAAACCGCTTTTCAGGAACCCCGAAGATCCGGCAAAAGTAATTTCTAATATGTTTTTTTATAAACAGAAAAAAGATCATGGAACCTACCTGAAGTCTAAATTTTCAGATCTTGATCTAAGCGGGGAGAAAGGATTTCTCTCACCTAAAATGATTAATTCTTTGGCAGAAAGATATGAAATACCTATAGTCCCAAGTCTTTTAATTAAACGGGGAATAATTAACAAATCAACCAATCCGTTTACCTATCCCCTGGTTTTAAAAGGATATTCCAAAGAATTAATTCATAAATCTGAAATTCATGCCGTTAAAATTGATATAAAATCCTTTGAAGAGCTGCTGCAGGCAGAAATGGATATTCTTGAAAGCTTTAATAAAAAAAATTTTATACTGGAAGATTTCCTGGTTCAGCCGTACATAAAGCCGAAACATGAAATACTTGTCGGCGGATTCAGAGATCCTGTTTTCGGTCCCATAGTCACGTTCGGCAGCGGCGGAAAATATGTGGAAATTTTTAACGATATCTGCATGAAATCGGCTTATCTAAGCGATAAAGATATCGAGGAAATGATTAACAGAACAAAAATAGGTGAACTGTTAAAAGGTGTAAGAGGGGAATCACCCATTGAATTAAGTGAAGTAAAGGAATTAATTAAGTCTTCTGCCCGGATGCTTCTTGATAATCCCTCAATAACTGAGTTTGATTTCAACCCTGTCATACTTTCTAAGAATGATCAGATATTTGTTGTGGATGTAAGAATAAAAACCAATTAATAGCTTATTATAAATTTAAGTACTTTTAGAAAGAGTCTGCTGATCAGTATCGTTTGTTCAAACTAAAACTTTTTGTATAATTGTTTTAATTTATAGGTCACTTAATTCTTTCGCCGGTTTAATTCAGTTATAAATGATTCCTCATAAATGCACATAGGTTATGCAGGACAATCTAAAAAAGGAACTAAAAGACATATTTCTTACCTCGAACTCATCCGATGAATTATTCGATGCTTTTTCATTAACTATAAAAGCAAGGATCAGGGACCCGGAGCTGTACAGGACATTATTATGGAATAAGGCATTATCTCCGGAAGAAATTGCAATGTATGCCGAAAAAATATGCCGTGAATTTCCCGATTTAGCTTTTAAAATTTATTCCTGGGTAGGGGAGATATTTGCTTCAATTTCCAGCTACGGAGCTCATCATGAAAAGGCTTATGAATACTTGTTAAAAGCAGCACAGGCGGATAAAAACTCATGCGATCCTTTGATTGCCATAACTAAGCTTTACAATAAAGAGCTGAATGTCCCATCATTCTCCAAAGTGGTAGAAGCAGCCGAGAACGGGATCGGCATGGTTGAATTGAAAAGCAAATTATGTTTCGCACTTTCACAGCTATATAAAAGAACCGGAAATTTTACAAAAGGGAAAGATTATCAGAAGCTGGGTGAAAAATACCAGAAAGAAGGAAAATAATTTTGTCAATAATAGTATCCTATTGAGAAATAAAAAAATACATCCCCCCAGCTGATTGTACTATTCGTATCGCTCTTTTTTAAAAGAAAGCTTCTCCCTACTGCAAAATCAGCCGGACCGACAGGCGTATCGAAGGAAAGTCCTCCTCCGATGCCATGCTTCAAGTCCTTGAATCTGATTTGCTCCTGATTCTCCCAAATAGAACCCAAATCGTACCTGAACTTGAAATAAGTATCAAAGAAAATATCGAAAGGAAATTTATACCGGTATTCCAATGAAGTGAGAAAGAGCTGCCTTCCTCTAAATTCATCTTCTCTCATTCCGTAAAACATATTTTGCCCGCCCAAGGAGTATTGTTCGCTAAGCGGAAGGGTTTTGTCTCCGAAACCCATCATAATTTTAGGCGAAAAAGTATGTTCGCTGTTCAGGGTTAAATAAATCTGGTAATCAAAACCTAAATTAGTATAACCGATTTCTCCGCCCAGAATTTTCTGAGCCGTTTCATAGGAGCCTTTAAAATAAAATCCTTTTTCCGGATAAGGATATTTATCCTGCGTATCAATTGTTGAACTGGCTTTAAGACTTGCTATTTTGGTTTTATACGGGACCCCCTCGGGCACAGTGCCTGTTTTTTGTTTAACCTGATCAATCTGATATTTCCCGGTAAAAATAAGGTTACCGAACCTCTCAACCTGGGTACCAAGAGAAATGGAAGCTCCGTAATAAATCTGCCTGTATTCTCCGACCGCTTCACGTTCGAAACGGTTTTCGTCCGATGTCGGAATATCGGTATACAAAAATGCATCCTCAAATAGATAAAATGCATTTATCTTGTAAGTAAAGTAAGTATTGAAAATCCTGTTTGACTTATGCTCCAAGATATAAGCACGGTTTCTTGTACCACCGGAAAGCAATATGCCCAGCTCGGTTGCCGTGCCAAAAAGATTTTCATCCCGGATATCCAGGCTTACCTGGGCTTTGTTCTCATTATCCACTCGGAAGCCCACTCTCAATAAACTGGATATTTTTTCGAGTACATTCAGAACAACAATATTCTGTTTATTTTCCTCTTTGACGTTAAGGATAATATCGTTAAATAAATTAGTGCTTCTTAAATTTATTAATCCCTGTTCTACTTCGCTGATTGAAAAGTAATCGCCTGCGGAGAGGGGAAATTCCCGCGTTATAATGTTCCTGTTGGTATTTAAGTTCCCTTCAATTCTAATTCTATGGATAATTCCCTCGCTGAAATCTAGTGTTAATTTCCCGGTTTTTTCATTAAAAGATATGCTGTCCACATCTGCAAGAGAATATCCTTTATTTCTATAGAGCTCAATAATTGAAGTAACACGGTCATAAATTTTCTTCCCGTTGTACGGATTGCCTATAAGATCGGTAAGTATCGAATCAACTTTTGCTTTTTCCAGGATAGTTATCCCGTCTGCACTAATCCAATTAATAACCGGGTTCGGAGTGTATATAAAATTTAAAGAACACCTATCCGAATACTTAATTATTCTTGCCTGAATATTTTTGTATTCCCCTTCATTCATCATTGTATAAAGATCTTCCAATATTTCATAGTTGGAAACACTATCTTTTAATTCATATTTTCTTAAAAAGTTATACTGATTCTTGATGAAGTTCTCACCGGACGCATAAATCTCCCGGCCGTAAATATTATCCTTATCCCTGATAACATTTTTAAAGTATGATTTTTTTTTCTTTAAATTCGAATAAAAGAGAGAATCTAATTTTGCATTTATAATTTTTATATACGGTAATGCCGACAGATAACCGGCTGTTATAAGAGAGTCTATATTAGTAAAATCCGTAGCAAGTTTGTTATTCAAGTTCGGTTTAATTACAACGTCGGCGTCACCAAGCTGGCTTTCGTTCAGAAGTTTTATCGGGATGCTTACGACCTGGTCTGCAATAACCCAGGGATAAAGGAGCTCTTCAGGCGGATGCAGCCCGCTGGTTGTATTAACAGCTATTACCAAATCGCTGCCCATCCCGGCGGCTGTTTTTGCAGGGATGTTGGCAACAAGCCCGCCGTCAACCAATATAAGCGAATCCATTTTTACGGGAGATAAAAAGAATGATACGCTTGAACTGGCGCGCATTGCCTGGCTTAATGAACCGCTGCTTATGATTACACCGCTGCCTGAAACCAAGTCCGTGCAGACAGCTCTGAATTTTATTTTGAGTTCATCAAAACTGGATTTTACATGAACCGGAGCCTGCAGTGCCAGAAGATTTAAATAATTTGAAAGTTTTTGCCCGTCATTTATCGATGTGGGAAAAACCGGAGTGAGCCCCTTGAGTCTTAATGTGAATATTGCTTTATCCGCGGTAACCTTTTGATCAATAAAAAGCTCTCTTCTATTGGTCTGATGTTCAAAGGAAAGAATATTATCCCATGAAGTATTTTTTGCGATAGAATCCAGCTGTTTAACCGAATACCCTGCAGCATACAATCCCCCGATTATGCTTCCCATCCTTGTCCCGACAATTACATCAACGGGAATCCCCCCTTCCTCAAAAGCTTTAAGTACGCCGATTTGCGCAATTCCTCTTGCTCCGCCTCCGCTCAGCGCCAGGGATACAGTAGGTCTATATGCCGGCGTATTCTGGGTTAAACCGAAAGGAAGACTTTGAACAGCGGTATTAAGTGAAAGGGTTAAAGTATCCTGTGAATGAGATGTAAAAGAGAAAAATAGAAGCAGTAGAAAGATTTTATTAATCAATTTCATGAATGTATAAACCGGTGCATGCTTAGTATAAGAAAACACATGCCTTCACATGAATGACTTTTTGAAGATTATTTTCTTCGTTTCTGCTGTGCCTTGGTACTTTGTTCGGCAGCTTCCATCATTCGTTGCATAAAACCTTTTGATTTTTGAGCCCTTTTTACGGGTTCTAAAACCATATCACTGTGCTTATGATTAATATAATATTGTTGAGCGATAGAAAAAATATTAAACATAAAATAATAAAGATTCAATCCGGATGGGAAGCTCATAAACATTATTGTAAGCATAACCGGCATTACATATACAAGCATCTGCTGCTTGGGATCTTTTACGCTCATCTTCTGCTGAATGAAGGTAGTTATTCCCATTAACAGTGCTAGTCCGCTTATTTTATCAACACCAAATAGGGGAAGCTTAAAATGGAGATCATAAATCACATCAGGTTTTGACAAGTCGGTGATCCATAATGTAAAGGGCTGCTGGCGCAGTTCAATAGCAACCTGGAATAAACCCCATAGTGCAACAAAGATAGGCATTTGAAGCAATAACGGCAGACAGCCTCCGGCAGGATTAATTCCGTAAGTGGAATAAAGCTTCATCGTTTCCTTATTCATCTTCTGCGGATCGTCTTTAAATTTTTCCCTGATCTCAACTATCTTCGGCTGGAGCAACTGCATCTTTTTCATTGATTGGAAGCTGCTTTTTGTCAATGGATACAGAACAATTTTAATAATCAATGAAAAAACAATTATTACAAAACCATAGTTCGGAATAAACGAATGCAGCAAGTTAAACAACGGGAGAAGGACGAATTCAGCAATCGGCCGTACAATAAACTTGAGTCCGAAGAAACTTCCGAAATTTACTATTGCTTCAAGCTTTTTTCCGTATTGTATCAGTATATCATAATCCACCGGACCTATATATACGAGAAAAGACTGCTTCTGATATTTTGTATTATTAAAAGGGATTGTCAGTCGAGCATCATAATATTCGTGCACGCCTGTGTTCGGAAAGTCTCTTCTGTTCCCTTCAATGTAAGCTCCTTCCACCTTTGAAGGATTGCTGGGAACAATGATTGCGGCAAAATACTTATTCCTTACCCCAAGCCAATCTATCCTGCCGTTGAATTCTTTTTTTATCTTCTCATTGCCTGAAGCATCGACGTCTACCACTTCATCCCCGTAATATACACTTGCCATTGCATAAGTGGATTCATCGACAGAATTTTCTTCCACAAAACGGAGCCCGTTATTCCAGACGATATCGTAATTATTATTACTTATTATATCGTTCATATTGGTCATTTCGATATCGGAATCAATATGATATTTATTTCCGTGGAATTTATAAATTTTGCTGATTATGCCGCCTGTTTCCGTTTTGAGAGAATAAGTAATTGTTAAAGAATCATCCTGTGTTAGAATATATTTGCTTCTCTGTGCGGATGAATTGAAAAATAAACTTGAAGTGTTTATTGCCCTGCCGTCGCTGGATACAAAGGAAATGTTATATGAATGATCTGCTGATCCAACTCCCCGGGGAATCAGCTGGACTCTGGTTTTATAAAAGCTGCCTGAGTTTTTTGTATCGGCAGAATACCAGTTGTTGAATTTTTTCAGGTAGCATTTTCTGATATTTCCCCCTTTATTAGAGAGCTCAATAAGGGCTAAATCATTTTCTATGGTTATAATTTCTTCTTTTTCTTCAGCTGAAGCAAAATACCGTCCTAATTTTAAACTGTCCTCTGCGGCCTGGGGTGTATGCGTGGATATTTTTTTTTCTTTTACTGCCGATGTATCTTTTAATTCTGTTGCACTTTTCGGCTTAACAGGCTGCTTTTCAGGGGTTGGAGTATTAAGGAAAAGCCACAGTATAATTATCCCCGTAATCAATATAAAAGCTACTGTAGTATTTCTATCCATTTCTTAAACCCAGGTTAAGAATTCTTAATATTTTTTGCAGATTATTCAACCGGGTCATATCCTCCTTTTGAAAAAGGATTGCAGCGCAATATCCTCCAGACGGTTTTTACGGTACCTTTAAAGACACCGTATTTGTTATAAGCCTGTATTGCATATTCGGAACAGGAGGGAGTAAAACGGCATACAGAAGGGAACAATGGTGAAATAATCATCTGATAAAATTTAATTAAAAAAATAAATACTTTCCGCATTATAATCTTTTTTGAAGTTTCTGCATGACCTCCACAATTCCGGGCATAATATTATTAAGTCGTGCAGCTTCAATATCCTTTGATGTCAGAGTAAATGCGAATACGATTTTAACCAAAATATTTTTTTCAATGCAAGAATGGATTAAGAATTCCTTATTTAAACGGAAACTTTCTTTTAAAAGCCTTTTTATTCTGTTTCTCCAGACTGCAGTGCCGTAATGTTTATTTACAGCAACGCCTATTTTAACGCCTGGAGCTTCGGGGATCTGCTCAATTATATATGTTGCCCTGATTATTTTATCTGAAGAGAATAAAGTTTCTCCTGCAGAAAAGATTGTCTTAAAATCTTTTTTACTTTTTATCCTTTCATTCCTGGAAAGTC
>JBLNGL010000466.1:0-6842 GCA_050264735.1 Ignavibacteria bacterium
GCTCTCTTCTAAAGTCATTACTGGCAGTAATGAATTCATACCAGCCGTAAATTTTTATATATAATTTCCTGTTCATTAAGACAAAAATGTCAATAACCGGACCAACGCTGTAATAATCGGAGTCTCTTATTTTTTCATTACCTATATAATTAAAATTATTCAGAGAAAAATATCTAATACCCAGGGAGAGAAACAAATCGTAATATTTAAATGTAATTTTCGGCTCAGCGTAAATTTCCTGAAGGTAGCTGGCAGGCCTCGTAGAAAATGCCGCCCAATTAAAATCACCATGCTCCGATAATTTAATATACCCGTAAAGCTGCAGAAAAAGTTTTTTCCTTAAAATAATCCTTGTTGAATCCAATGCAGTAAATTGTCTGAAAGAATAGCTCCGGGAAGTCGGATTTAAATCTTCAAAATCATAAACCGTATAATTCGCACTCACTTCAAAACTATTCATCGTACTGATATTTTTTCCCGAATAACTTCCTCCTGCTTCAAGCCTGATAATCCGGTCTTTTTTATTATTTGAACTTTTCTGAGAGAAAATATATACAGTATGATTAAGTGTACCTTCGGCATTTAAAAATGCAAGAAAGAAAGGAGTAAATTGTCTTGAATATTTTAATCTGAGTATTGAGAGAATCTCATCTCTGTCATCATAATTTTCTGAACTCTGTGTATCGTACTTCAATTTAGTTTGAAGAAGATTAAAAGATAGTCTGTCATTCCGTGAAAGTTCGAAGCCCCCGTTAAAAGAGAGCGCGGTGCTCACCGAATAATTGTCTTTATTGCTTTCAATCCTTGACCTCTCTTCAAAAAAAATATTTCCTATCTCTTCGATATTTTTTGTAATATGCTTCTCATTCCTCTCGGTATAGATAAGCTTCAGCTGACCGTTAAACCAATTAAAATTGAACCCGGCATTTGATTCGAGCTCAAATCTGTTCTCATTTATTTTAGTATCGAATAATTGCGCCGATGGTACTTGAAGTGATCGGTAGCGGGTATTTTTATCTACAGTACGCCATGATACCCTTCCAAGTATATCTAGAGTGAAGATTTCTAAAAATTCCCGGGAGCTAAGCCGGTCCATCACCAAATAATTCGATTCTATCCGGGTCTGAATATTATTAACTATATTGAACTCCTGTGAGGTAATTGAATCTGCTTCATAATAAAAATCCTTGCTGCTCTGGGAAAACCTTGCATTAATTTCATTGCTTAAATTATTTTCAAATGTTTTTCTTAGAAGCACGCCGTAATACTTAATAACATCTTTTCGGGGACTGATATCTTCGCTTCTGAATTTTAAATCAGAGGAAATGTTCATGTCAAGAATATTGAGATTATTTATTACTCCTTCCCCGCCGTAAATAAACCCCTCGTCATTCTCTCCGATCTGCTTGTTATTTGTATAGCCGAAGAAAGGGGATAATATTATTTTATCGTAAGGAAGAATTTGAGTGAATACAGCCGCGTATGATGAGGAAGCCTGATTGAGTTCAATTTTACGGTTATCCGAAAGTATACTGCTGAATGCTTTTAATCCTAAACCAAGTTCGGGTATAATTTTATAAGCTCCGGATAATGTAAGATACTGTTCATCTCTTATGCTTTTTTCGGCAGAGCGTACATATGTTGAATTGAAATTTTCCTGGAGGCTTAAATCCATCTTTTCCGGCAAAATCGAATAAACCAGCTTTGAACTAAGAGTATACGTATTTAGCTGTTTATCAAGATTCGTTGAAAAAAGATTTAAAGGATAAGTTATGCGGATAAATTCCAAACTGTCGGTATAAACCTGGGATATTGAAGAGGCTCCGGGTATTACAACAAAAAAACAGATAAGCAGTAGGAAATGCCGGCTGCAGAACGGGAGGATATTTTTTGAACATTCTTTTATCATTTTTCCGAGTTCCCTTTTCTAGGGCCGGATTTTAAATTTATATAATTTTGTTACACTGTTCGGTCCAGTGCTTCCGGAATATGATGCTATTCTCCAATAATATTCTTTATTCGGTTCGGCATATGGATAATCAAATTGTACTTCTAAAGTGTCATCGATAAGGTTTGAACTAATTTCTTTCTCCCACAAAGTACCCAGAATAATATTTGATTGAACTATTATCTTATAAACCGCAGGAGCTCCTGCAGCTGTAAACCTAAAATTACCGTAGTATGACATCGCCCCATCATCTCCCGGGAAAACAATTTCCGGCATTTTAAGAATCTGACCGTAGGCTTCAAGACTTTCATTGCTTAGTAAGCCTCCTTTATCAACTGCACGGATTTTGTAATAATATATGGTTAACTGCGAAAGGTTTACCGTATCGCTCCAATTCTCCTTATTGGAATATCCAATCAGGCTAGTACTGTCTGCGGTAAATGAACTGAAAGTATTCCTATAAATATTGTAGCCGGCAATATCCGTTTCTATATTCGGCTGCCAGGAAAGAAAAACCGATTCATCCCCCATCCAGTTTCTAGCATTTACATCAACATACCTCGGAGCTTCCGGAGGATATTTGTTTACCGGCCTGGCACTTATTTCCGGGCTTAAAGAACTCTCCCGTTCCCAAATATCTACCGCCGAAATCCGGTAGAGATAAGTCGAATCATAAGCTAAGGAATCATCAAAAAAATAATTGTCGGTTGTAAAAGTTATATTTACAAACTGAGTGTCATCAATTGATTTATAAACATTATACCCTTTTAAATCCGCCTCACTATTATTGCGCCATTCGATTAATATTTCTCCGTCACCTGCAGAATATAAATTCAAACCCACGGGTACGGCGGGAGGAAGACCATCCTCATTCTTGTTATTTTCCCTTGGCCTGTCGCACCTTAAAAAGAGAACAATTGAAAACAAGACTGATGCACTCAGAACGATAATTTTTAAGTTCATTAAAAGACAAAATTAAAACAGGAATAAGTCGCATTTAATATATATACCAGCTTTTAAAATTTAAAGTGAATAATTAAAAGAGAACCGGTTAAAACCCCCCGGTTTATTTAAAAGGACAATTGCACCTGCTTTTTTTAATGAATTGTCTGATGGAAGATAATTATATTAGAAAAATGTCATTTTTTTAATATGATATTAATCTTTTAAAAAGATTAAAATTATTTCATATACAATTAGTCTGAGGTAAGCCTGTATGCTTATTTCCCTGTAGATCTCATGCCTAATTCCCTGTCCAGTATAAATAATGCTCCCTTATTGTCACCGGTTAATTTTACTCTTTCTACTATTTTAAGTGCAGTTGATTCCTCCTCGACCTGTTCATTTACAAACCAATGCAAAAATGTATTGGTAGCATGATCTTTCTCGGTGAATGAAAGCTCGACCAAATCATAGATAGATTTGCTTACTTTCTGTTCGTGCTTTAAAGTATCCTTAAATGCCTCCAGCTGATTCTGCCAGGTTTCTTTAGGCGCATCGATCTTCTGAAGTTTAACATTTCCGCCTCTTTCAAGAATATAATTATAAATTTTCATCGCATGTCCGTATTCCTCCTGGGCCTGAATCCTCATCCAGTTTGAAAAGCCGCTGAAATTTTGATTTTCAAAAAAAGCCGCCATAGATAAATATAGATAGGAAGAGTAAAGCTCTTCATTGATCTGATTGTTTAGTGCGGTTTCGACTTTTTCTTTGAGCATGATATTCCCTTTCTGATTCTTAGTGATTAATTTTGGTTACGAAAGACTGAATATAATAATTATTCACAGATTAATTTATGACGAGATATAAAGTCTCAGATAGATATATATCAGTGGAAGAATATATTGCTTCTCTTCAAAAGCTTATCTGTACTGCCCTGGAAAAGACGGACGGAGTTTCATTTTCGGAAGATAATTGGGAAAGAGAAGAAGGGGGAGGCGGAAAAACAAAAATCATTGCAAATGGCAAAATTTTTGAAAAAGGCGCGGTTAATATTTCCGGAGTTTTTGGAATGCTCTCCGAGGATGCTGCTCTTTCATTAAACATAAAATCACAGGATTTCGCCGCATGCGGCTTATCTTTAATCCTGCATCCGTATTCTCCAAAAATTCCTACTATACATTTGAACATAAGATTTTTTGAGCTGGCGGACGGGAAATCATGGTTCGGCGGGGGAACTGATTTAACTCCGTATTATCCTTATACCGAAGATTTCAGGCACTTCCATAATATCTTAAAGGAAAGCTGTAATTCTGTAATTCCCGGATTGTATTCAATTTATAAAAAGCAATGCGATGAATATTTTACAATCAAACACAGAAAGGAGATGAGGGGTATCGGCGGAATTTTCTTCGATTACTTAAACGGAGATGATGAAAATAATCTAAAACTTATTAAATCCGTGGGAGATTCGTTTTTAAAATCCTATATACCCATTGTTGAAAAAAGAATGAATGAAAAATTCTCCGATGATGATAAATTTTTTCAGCTTATAAGGAGGGGGCGATACATTGAATTTAATCTGATATACGATCGCGGAACATTATTCGGATTAAAAACAGGCGGGCGAATTGAATCGGTTTTAGCTTCACTTCCTCCTGAAGCAAAGTACATCTATAATTATAAACCTCAGCGAGGATCTGTGCAGGAAGAAATGCTGCATTATTACCAGCCGAAGAGCTGGGCCGATGTCTGAATTTCAATAATTCTCATCAAATTAATTCAGAGACAGGAATGAGCGTGTTACAATTACAAGGAAGTCCCTACTTTTAATCTAGCATTTAGAAATAATGTAATAATATTGAAATGTTTTTTATCGTCATGTGATAATACTACTGAGGGACCAATGCCAAAAGAACTAAAAGCCCAATTGGCCGCAAGCTTTTGAATTAATGCTTCAATTACATACTGCGGCTGTCTGACATCACTGTGGGGCATAATATCGAAACGCAAATCGAATGTACTGCCTGCCAGTGATAATTCCCCCCCGGTATAGCCGATATGCCATTCATTAAAATACCTGGCAACATAAAATTTTCCTCTGGTTGACCCGAATAAGCCGATCGGGTATCTGAATTCCCAGTTAAAAGAAGAACTTGTAACAATTTTAGCATGATACCCCATTGTATCCCCTTCAGTATATTCTTCCATCTGTGACTCAGTGGGTTTTTCTATTACATCTGAAAAACTTACCTCGAAGAAATTTCCGATGGGAATCACATAGCCAATCTGGTATCCAAGAGTAACATACAAATTATTATGACTGTTCTTTGATTTTAAATCGGTTAAGCCGTCCAGTGAATTGAAAAAGCCTCCGTAAGCTCCGAGTATATGGAAATTAGCTTCAATCATATTCGACTCCAGAACTCCAGAATACGAAGTACCGACGCCGAAAGAAATACCGATATCCTCTTTGAAAGGAATTCCCATTCTCTCACCTCCCATAATCTGAAGAAAGGGATTTATATACTGAAGATTAGAAGAAATCTGCAGCCGCGTTGGAGGTGCAAATACTTTCCCGATTCTCATTTTTTCAAATACCCGTGTAAATACGCTTCCATAATTTATATCCTCTTCGAGATTAATCTTAAAAGGATAAGTTGTTATTTTTGCCCTCGTTTCAGGCGTAAAAGCAAGGAAGGGATAAAGTGTTCCCCTTATGGATACTGTTTGATTATTCGGATCCCTGAGATCGACTATTATTTCCGCTTTCGGATCGGGAGGATCAATAAAAACTTCCTGCTGGATTTTAACAAAAAGGCTGTCATCAAGAGGTTCCATCTGATAATAGACTACCGGCTCCTGATCCTCCTGAGCAAAAATAATGCTGTTAAAAGGCAAAATGATGAATAGAGCAGCAAAGCTCAGAGCTATTTTATAACACATATTTTTTACATTAATTATTTAGAAAAATCAGTGAAAAAGAAAGAATCCCCTAACTGAACCCTGTCTTTTGATTTCTCATCAACTATCGTGAAGAAAAAATTTACTTTGTATCTGCCATCCGGTTCGCGTAATGTTGAATTTCTATCCAGCCATTCTTCAAACCTGTTTTCCGTAGAAGCAATTTTTAATGAAACATAATAAACGGGATTCCCTTTATAATCTTTATGGGGGCCACTGACGGAAATCGGACCGGAATAAGTCACCTTAAGCTGATCGGGTCTTTCATCTTTAATGGTAACATTATAAACCGTAATTCTCTGAAGTTCCTGGACATAGATATCCTGTGCATTCATTTTTGTCGTGGCGCGTTCGATTTTTACTTCAGGCGGTTTATTGGGAAGAACCTGAATTTTTTCCTGACGGCTGCCGAATTTGGCAATTACCTCTTTTTGATTTGTAAGATCAAACTTAACATCTTCACCGGACGGAATTACGGCAATAGGTTTGCTCATGTCTTTAGGATCGTATATCTCTGTCGGTACATTTCCGGTATTTCTTGCTTCGTTCCAGGTATATTGGATAAAAGTCTGTGTTGTGGAAATCGGAAGCTGATGTAAAGTCTGCTCTTTAATTTCCGGTTCCTTTCTCTGTTCCGGGGGAATGTTTTTTATCTTTTCGGTAAGAAGGTCCATCTGCTTTTTCATTGAAGCCAGCTTTTCTTTCAGCTTAATATTTTCTTCCACAGGATTCTCTTCAATTTGAATTTTGAAATTCAATCCCTGAGCATAAAGCGAATCAAGCAAGACAACCAGGGAGTCCTTAACGCTTTTATCGACAACATTTTCCTTTGAAACAACCCGGCGTAAATCCAGGTCTGCTCCCTTCAGGGCAAGAACAGTGATTACAAAAATGTAAAGGACCTGGTATATGACAAACTTGCTGTCTCTTTCTTTTTGGACCATAATGAAACCTGTTATTTCTTAAGGACAATGGATTCTAGATGCTTCAA
>JBLNGL010000467.1:0-4424 GCA_050264735.1 Ignavibacteria bacterium
AACATTGAGGTGCATTTTTGGAGTTGCGGTGAGAAGTATAAACAAAGTATGAACCGGCTTATTATCCAATGCTTCAAAGTCTATAGGATTATGCAGATAACAGATGCTTACATTTGCATTCACCGGGTTGGTTACAATCGGATTCCTGGGATGCGGTATTGCAATCCCGTTCCCGATTGAAGTGGGCATTAATTCCTCCCGGCTTAAAAGTGCATTAAAAATTTCCTCCCGACTCAAATCAGGGGGAATAAATATTTTTGACAATGCATCTTTAAAAACTTCTTCACGGTTCTTTCCATGGACATCTGCAGCAATTCCCCCTTTTTCGATCAGCGAAGATAAATCATAAATATCCGATGCTATTAAATTAATAAGCGAGGATGAAAATTCTGTTTTACGGCTTAAGATCCATTCATTAATTTCCGTTTTATTGAATCTGTACTGATGGTTAATCTTGTAGCAGGGAATCTTTTTTTCTTTAATCCACTGGTGGATTGTCTTCTCATCAACTTTTAGCAGCTCAGAAATATCTTTAATTCTTAGATCCATTTTTAAAAATTTTTTCCGTAAAAATAATTAATTCGGAGGTAAGTATCTTTAATTTTTCTATTTTATAAATGATTTTCCTTCAGAATTTTTAGGATTTCAGTGAATTTCCCGTCACCGAAGCCGGGGGTTGAAGAATGATGACTTTAACTAATGCCGAAAATAGGTTAATTTTCGGCTTGGATGTGAAGGAATAAATAAATGACTACGCTGGCACTCACCGATACGAAATACAAGAAGATGCTCGATGAATTATTGTCAATCTGTAAAGAGCATTTGGGAAGCGTGAATGAAGCTTTAATTATTAAAGCTTTTGAGTTTGCGGTCGAAGCCCACAAAAACGATCTGCGTGCTTCCGGAGAACCTTATTTTTCACACCCGTACGGAGTAGCTCTTATTGTCGCCCAGGAAATTCCCTTGGACTATGTCACGGTCGTAAGCGCGCTTCTTCATGATGTAGTTGAAGATACCGAACTAAACTTGGATATGCTTTCCAAAGAATTCGGAAAAGAAGTTGCGGAAATTGTTGACGGCGTTACAAAAATAAGCGGGATATTTAAAGGTCAAACCATAACCCAGGCTGAAAATTACCGGAAGCTTCTCCTTTCAATGGTGAAAGATGTCAGGGTAATACTGGTTAAATTTGCCGACCGTCTTCACAATATGAGAACGCTTGAACATTTAACCCCCGAAAAGCAAAGACGAATTGCGCAGGAGACCCTGGAAATATATGCTCCGTTTGCAAACCGCTTCGGTCTCGGTAAAGTAAAATGGGAGCTTGAAGATTTGGCTTTTAAATATCTGAATAAAGAAGTATATGATGAAATTGCCAAGAAGACAAAAGCTAAGAGGCGGGAGAGGGAATCATATATTAAAAAATTTACCGACCCGATAATTGAAAAGCTGAACGAATATAATTTAAAATACGAAATCAACGGTAGGCCGAAGCATCTCTACAGCATTTACAGGAAAATGGTAAGACGGAATAAACCATTTGAAGAAATCTACGATCTTTTTGCAATTAGAATAATTCTCGACACGGCAAATAACAACGACTGCTACACTACACTCGGCATCGTGAATCAAATGTATCTTCCGGTTGCCGACAGGTTTAAGGATTATATCTCTATTCCGAAAACAAATAACTATCAATCGATACATACCACGGTAATTGGTCCCGAGGGAAGACTCGTGGAGGTTCAAATCAGAACTAAAAAAATGCACGAGGTGTCCGAAAAAGGAGTCGCCGCCCATTGGAAATATAAAGAGAACAAGAATAATCTGGACAAGGAAATGGATAATTGGGTGAACTGGATCAGAGATATTTTTGAAAGCGCCTCAAAGGACGAAGCAAAGAACGATCTGCTGGAAAGCTTCAAGCTTAATTTATACCAGGATGAAATTTATGTTTTTACACCCAAGGGAGATTTACGGCATCTGCCTGTGAATTCCACTCCTGTTGATTTTGCATTCGACATACACAGCAAAGTTGGGCACCACTGCATCGGCGCAAAAGTCAACGGGAAGATAGTACCGCTGGATACTATTCTCCACAGCGGCGACCAAGTTGAAGTAATTACTTCAAAGAACCAGCATCCGAATAAGAACTGGATTAAGTTTGTAAACACTCATAAAGCGAAAACAGCAATACGCAAGTACCTCAAGAAGGAGGAAGACGACGTTATTGAAGCCGGAAAAGAAATTTGGGAAAAGAAAAATAAAAAATTGAAATTGTCATTTACTGTCAACGACATAGACAGGTTATCCGCAAAATTGAAATATGAGAGCCCCAGGCAGTTTTTCAGGGAAATAGCACAGGGGAAAATAAATCTTGACGAAATTTTAACTGCCACAAAAGAGAAAGAAAAAAAGGAAAAAGTTCCCGCATTCGAATTTGATAATTTCGCAAATATCGCGCGTGAAGATATCGGCGGAATCTTGGTCGACGGTAAATCTTCGGGTATAATGCATTCATATGCAAAGTGCTGCAATCCCATTCCGGGAGATCCCGTGATTGGATATATTACTGTCGGCGAGGGGATTAAAATTCACAGAAAGACATGTACTAATTTGCTAAAGATTTCAGAGACCGAAGGAAGCAAGCTTGTGCCCGTTCAATGGCCTCAAAGTGAAAACTCCCTGTTTGTGGCAGGATTAAAAATTATAGGGGAAGATTCTCCGGGCATTTTAAATGATATTTCCCATACTATTGTATCATACCAGAATACAAATATTAAATCCCTTAACCTAAGCACTACCGATTCCACTTTTGAAGGAAATGTAACCCTTTATGTTCACAACCTTGAGCATCTCCAAAGATTAATTGAAAGGCTTAAAAAGCTTAAAGGAGTTTATTCCGTAGAAAGATTTGAAAGCGCTTAGTGGGTCTGTCTCCAGCATATAATCCTTATCAATATTTAGATAACAGGAATGAATTCCGAGAATCTTAATCGATTTTTATCAATAGACTACGGTTTAAAAAGAATTGGATTAGCTTTAACCGATCCGCTGTTTACTTTCGCCTATCCTTTTAAAACTATTGAAAATAACAGCAGGATGTGGGAAGAAATTCTTAAGGTTATTAAAGAAAAAAATGTAATAAAAATTGTCGTGGGGAATCCTTTTAATGAAGACGGAACTCCTTCAAAATTTTCCGGTGTAATAGAAGAATTTAAAAAAAAGCTGGTATTAAAGACAAATCTGGAAGTTATCCTGGTAGATGAACGGTATTCTTCAATGATTGCTAAAGAGAAAGTGCTCGAGTCAGTTCCCAAAAAATCCAAAAGAAGAGATAAAGGGATTTTAGATCAAAATTCCGCGGCTGTAATTCTGCAGGAATACCTGGACTCAAGACCTAAAAGATAAGCATTAAATAAAATTACGGGCTGATATTTTAGCAAATACCACAATTCCGATTTTAATATATTTGACGGAATTTTTTCTTTATTTTTGTTGAGACACCCAGGTTGATTCGGAATCAATAAAGTAAAAAACAATGAAGAAGAATCTCCATATTGTAATTATTTCAATTATTTTCTCCATAATTTTATGGGCTTCAATAGCTTTATCCGGGGATTATTTTGCCACTTTTAATGTTCCGATTAAACTTATAAATTTTCCGCCGGGATATACGACAGGTTCACGGCTGCCGAACGATGTATCCGTCAGATTGAAAGGAGAAGGCTGGAAACTTTTTTCGGCGAACATTGGAACCGAGTCAGATTACATCGTATCCGTCGGGAACGACAGCGGTAAGGTAGTAGTGGATCTGAATAGTCATTTAAGCGATAATCAATGGCTCTCATCAGGCATTGAAGTAATCAGCATTACCCCCGACACGCTTTCTTTCATTGTTGAAAAAATTTTGAGTAAGAAAGTCAAAATTGTACCGGATCTGAAACTTCGTTTTAAACCGGGTTACGGGCTTTCTACTCTCGTCAAAATAATCCCGGAATATACTACGGTACATGGTCCCGGAAGAATTTTGAAAAATTTAACTTTTATTCCAACCAGTCATTTATATTTAGATAATCTCGACTTAAAAAGAATGGAGATGCTGACTTTAAAAGAAATTCCCGGCATGACTTATGATGACAATTATGTAAGAATATCGTTGGATGTTCAGAAAATTGTAGATAAAAATTTTGATAATATTCCTGTCGGTATTGTTGATATCCCGCATAACCGGAATGTTATTCTGCTTCCCGGAAAAGTCAGTATCGGTGTAAGAGGCGGGATCGATATTTTAGCCAAGTTAAGCAAAGATAAAATTAAACTTTCAGTAAACTATAATGATATTGTGAGCGATACATTAGGCACCATTTCGCCAGGCGTTTCACTGCCGGAAAATGTTTCGATTCTTTACCTTAAGCCTGAAA
>JBLNGL010000468.1:0-2922 GCA_050264735.1 Ignavibacteria bacterium
TTCCTATTATTGTCGTCTTTCTAGCATTGCAGAAGTATTACATTGCAGGAATAATGCAGGGAAGCGTCAAAGGTTGAGATCTTATTATCCTTCAAAAATTCATAATTCACCGGTAAATATCCGTCATCTGCCTTCTTTCCATTTTTCATTTAGAGTCTTAGAATTATATTTGTTGCAGGCAGAAAGAAATTTGTTGAGGATATCTGGCGTTATATCACTTGATAAGCAGTCTCTTTTCAAAATACCTTGACTTGTAAAGATTAAATTAAGTTATTTATTATTTTTAACTATCTGAGAAAATCTACCGACTATTTAAATGAATGAATCTTTAGTCTCAACTAAATTATATATACCGGCTCTGCAGCCCAGAACAATTTCCAGAACAAGACTGCTGGAGAAGCTTAACTCAGGTCTAAAAAGCAAGCTTATTCTCGTCTCCGCACCGGCAGGTTTCGGGAAAACTACTATACTTGCCGATTGGATTTCGCAAGTCAAGCTTCCTGCTGCCTGGGTTTCACTGGATGCCGGCGACAATGATCCCAAAAGATTTTTTACATACTGCCTGGCAGCGCTGCAGAATTTAAATCATAATCTTAAAAGCGGATCAAAATCTTTCGGCGAAAACACCCGGGCGTTAATCAATTCTGCACAGCAGATCCCGGTAGAGACTATAATTACTTCATTTATTAACGACATAGATACATCTTCTGCCGAATGTATTCTGGTTCTGGATGATTTTCACCTTGTGAATTCACCCGGTCTGCATCAAACAATAGCATCTTTTATAGATCATCTTCCGTTGAACCTGCATCTTGTAATTGCAAGCAGGTACGATCCCTCATTCGCTCTTTCAAAAATGCGTGTGAGAAAACAGCTTTGTGAAATAAGGGAAGCAGATCTGCGTTTTACTTCTGAAGAAACAGGAAAATTTTTCAAGGATACAATGAACCTGCATCTCGGCGAAAAAGAGCTAAATAATCTTGAGCACAGGACCGAAGGATGGATTGCAAGTCTTCAGCTTGCGGCTCTGGCTATGCAGGGAAGACAAAATATTCCCGAGTTTATTCAAAGGTTCAGCGGAAGCCATAACTATATTGTTGATTATTTAACGGAAGAAGTTCTGCAGCATCTTGATAATAATATTCAGGAATTTCTTTTGTACACTTCAATACTGGAAAGATTTAACAGCCAGCTCTGCGATTATGTAACGTGCGGAAACGAAAGTCAGCATATTCTTGAATACCTGGATAAATCCAAGCTGTTTTTAGTCCCGCTGGATGAAAACAAAAAATGGTTCAGGTATCATCATCTCTTCAGCGATCTCCTGAAATTCAGGCTTGAGCAGTTATTTCCGGATGTAATTAATACTCTTCATAAACGGGCGAGCGAATGGTTCGAAAAGAATTCATATACTGAGGATGCTTTTAAACATGCATTAGCCTCCGGCGATAAGGAGAGAGCAGCAGATCTTATTGATGCCGCATCAATACATGTGCTTGTTAAAGGAGAGCTTACAACTCTACAGAACTGGAGCGAAAAAATTCCGGCTGAGCTGTTATCGGAAAGAGCATATCTGTTATTAAGTCTCGCATGGATTCATAATATCAGGGGTGATCTAGCAAAAGCTAATCCCTTTGTTGAACAGATTGAGAAAATCATCTCAAATGAAAATTCCAAGTACAGTGAAAAAACCAGAAGGGATCTTCTCGGTCATGTGGCATTGATAAAATCTTACAGCTATAACCCGGTTCACAGCCAAAATTACAACACATTATTTATTCAGAGAGAATTAATTCTTGAAGCAAAAAAATATCTTGAAGCGGATAATCCCACTTACCTGCAGAGCACAATTAATCTGGTTTTGGGCTGGACATACCTTTACAGCGGCGAGCTTCAGAATGCATTCACGTCTTTTCAAAATGCTTACAGATTAGGTGAATTAAGCAGTAACCATATAGTAACTTTGTCGGGGGCCTATAATCAAACAGTTGTACTTTTTCTTCAGGGAAAACTTAAAGCTGCATCAGGTTTTGCTTTAAAAGTATTTGAAGACTACTCGGGCAGATACGGAAAACTTTTTCTTCCTCTCGGATTTTCCTATTTGGGAATGGGTGAAATATTTTATCACATGAATCGTTTTAAAGAGGCAGAAGAATATTTGAATAACGGGCTCCGGATTTCCCAGTTAATGGGGAATTGGACAATGTTTTTTCGTGCCGTCTATTTGCTGGCAATTATTAAGCAGATACAGGGGGATTTTAAAAGTGTAAAGAATTTATTAAAGAAAGAAGAAGAAGCTTTATCTAAATCTCCTTCTTTTTTCAGGGAGATTGCTTTTGAGACCAATAAGGTAAGATTATGGATAATGCAGAAAAATATGAAGGCTGCCGTTCAGTGGATGGAAAAATATAATTCGGATCCGATGAGGGAGTGCCCTTTTTACTATATCGGAGATATAATTTCAGCCAGAATACTGATGGAAAATGAAGAATATTTTAATGCACTTAATCTTCTTGAAGAAAAAAGTCCTGAACTTGAAAAAATGGGTTTCTGCTTATGGATTTTGGAAAGCAGAATCTTGAAAGCTTTAATTTTTGAAAGGGAAGGAGAAACCGGGAAAGCATTAACAGAGCTTAAAGAAGCATTACGGATTGCTGCTCCCGAAGGTTTTAAAAGAATTTTCATTAATGAAGGGAAAATCATGGCTGACCTTCTGACAAATATTTTAACAGAATCTCAGGATGATAAGTCTATCGATTTTAATTTCATATCATCTTTAATTGAAGAAATAAATTCTGAACAGTCCGCGGGATCTCAGCCGCTTGATGAATCTTTAAGTGAAAGAGAAATCGAAGTGCTGCGTCTGCTGGCATCCGGATTTTCCAATCAAGACATTGCAGATAAGCTTTATATTGCTGTCGG
>JBLNGL010000469.1:0-3128 GCA_050264735.1 Ignavibacteria bacterium
GCATGTTTCTTAACCAATGCTTTCATTTTCCTCATTTTAATTCCCTAGATAAATTTTAGTTGAAATACGGAAAGTTCAAATTAATTTGAGAGCCGGATCAAAATTAGAGATATGATGAATAAACAACAACAGATTTTAGGAAGGAATGTCGAATTCCTATTTGAGATTTGCGAAATTAATTAATAATTAAAAAAAATATAAACATCCCTCCAGTATATCCATGGATTATTAAATTATAGAAAGAAGAGCAGATTCGCTTACCAATGATTGGTTAGAATGCCCGGCTGAGTTTTTATTTTTTTCTTCAAACCATTTTCTCTCAATACCATTTAAAACAGCTGTATTTTCAAGCCATTTTATCTCCTGGTCAGGGATTTTATTGTTTGTATAGGCTAATTTTAATCCGTCGGCAATAAAAGACTGGGCGATATTTATATTAGAAAATTTTAATGGTGATTCGTCGATATATTTATTTGCCAGGAGATTTCTAATCACTTCATCGCAAAAATCGGAGGCAAAACCTAGTTTCTCCGAAAAAGTCTTTATAATTGATTTTTCTATATCTGCAAGCTGATTATCTTTTTTTGCTACTATTAATAATCCTTTAAGGTAATTGCTTCTGTCTATCGCCGATATGTTCATAACTCCTTTTAAATTTTCTTATCTGGTCGTAAAATACAAAAAGTATTCAGAGATTAAAATTCATTTATTATGTTCCGTAGGAAAAGCTTATCTTTACTTTTCGATGTGAGTTATCTCATAAAAAAGAATTTTTTAAAAAACTCACCTGGACAGGTAAAGGTGGGAAAAAATTATATCTTTTCAAAATACCTCATATGCTTTCTGGATTAAATTTGTATTAAATTTAGGATAATAAATTTTTATTCTGGAAGAAAAAATTAACGGAGAAAAAATGGATTTTAGACTTGAATCTGACAGCATGGGAGGAATGAAAATCCCTGCAAATAAATACTACGGTGCGCAGACAGCAAGGTCCTTAATGAACTTTAAAATCGGCGGGGAAACAATGCCGAAAGAATTAATCAAGGCATTCGGCATATTAAAAAAAGCTGCCGCTTTAGCTAATAAAGATTTAGGGCTGCTTCCCGGAGATAAAGTTGCATTGATTGTTAAAGCAGCTGATGAGATTATTGAAGGTAAACTAGATGATCATTTTCCTTTAGTTGTTTGGCAGACCGGAAGCGGAACCCAGACAAACATGAATGTAAACGAGGTAATATCAAACCGCGAAATAGAAATTTCGGGCGGAGTGATGGGAAGTAAAAAACCGATTCACCCTAACGATGATGTCAACAAAGCGCAATCCTCAAATGATACCTTTCCGACAGCAATGCATATAGCGGCGGTTGAAGAAATTCATAGAAGATTGATCCCGATGATTACAAAGTTAAGGGATATGTTAAGCGAGAAATCCCAAAGTTTTAAAAATATTATTAAGATCGGACGTACTCATTTAATGGATGCAGTTCCTCTTACTCTGCAGCAGGAATTTTCCGGATATGTACAGCAGCTTACTAACGCGCTGGATAGAATAAACGGCTGTCTTCCGAGATTATATGAGCTTGCCTTAGGGGGTACTGCTGTAGGAACCGGATTGAATACTCATCCTGTATTTGCAGAAAAGTCGGCGCAAAAAATTTCAGAATTGACAGGTAAACCGTTTGTATCTGCAAAAAACAAATTTGAAGCGCTGGCAACACATGATGCAATGGTTGAGCTGAGCGGAGTATTAAAAACTCTGGCAGCGTCTTTAATGAAAATTGCCAATGATATAAGATGGCTTGGTTCAGGTCCCCGCTGCGGTATTGGTGAATTAATTTTGCCCGAGAATGAACCGGGAAGCTCAATTATGCCGGGAAAAGTGAATCCGACTCAGTGCGAAGCAATGACTATGGTTTGCACCCAGGTTTTCGGGAATGATGTAACGGTAAATATCGGCGGAGCAAGCGGAAATTTCGAGCTTAATGTCTTTAAACCGGTTATCATTTTTAATGTGCTTCAATCAATCAGGCTTTTAGCTGATGCATGTGAAAGCTTTACCGACAATTGTGTTGTTGGCATCCAGGCAAATGAATCAAATATTAATAAATACCTGGAAAATTCATTAATGCTTGTTACAGCCTTAAATCCTAAAATCGGTTATGATAACGCGGCAAAAGTTGCAAAGAAAGCGCATAAGGAAAGTAAAACGTTGAAGGAAGCGGCAGTTGAGCTCGATCTTTTAACCGCAGAAGAATTTGATGAAATAGTTAAACCTGAAAAAATGATTGGTCCTCAGAAATAACTTTAGCTAAAATTGAAAATAGACTCTTAAGCAAATCATTTTGATCTTCTATGAATGAAACAATCTTAAATATTTATTTAATTATTAATAACGATTATGTTGTTGAATTCAGAGCAATTGCTTATGAGAAAGACGGCGGAGATGAAACAAAAATCGAATTTCTAAAAAGTAAAGCCAATGAAGATTTCTCAAAATCTTACCATTTTAAAGCCCCGTCAAATAAAATAGGGGGATTCATGAAATACAATAAATTCGCCAAACTTGAGGAGAGAGGAATGCATTTTCAATTATTTGAGGAGATATTCTCAAGCTTTGATGTTCCCGAAAAACCGCTTATTTGCGTAACCCCTGTTGTAGATGGAAAAATATTAGCAGGTGACTAATATCAGTATTTTACATCCTGAGTTCTCATCTGTATTATTATGGAACCTTTTTTATGAATTTTATTGTAAATAATAAAGAACTATGAGGATTTTAGCTGCGGTACTGATTTTGTTCGTTTTATCCACTAATAATTTTAAAGGAATTCAATTGCTCGAAACGAAGAAAATTAAAAGAGAAGTAATAAGTAAAGTAAAACATGGCTCCGATGGAATAAAAGAAATAGATAAATTTTTTTCAAACAAAAAGCTTGGTTCATTTGTTGAAAATAATAATACTTTCTTCAGATTATTTGCGCCGAGCGCCGTAAAAGTCCTCCTGGTTATCTTTGATTCTCTAAAAGATAATGAGGGAATATCTTATGAAATGTTAAAGGATTCTGACGGTGTTTGGGAATATGTTGCCGATGGTGAAAAATCCGGAGCCTACTACGGCTATAAAG
>JBLNGL010000470.1:0-3321 GCA_050264735.1 Ignavibacteria bacterium
ATGAAATGAATGTCAGCTGGATGTAAATGAAATGTCAAAAATTTGCAGTCAACCGTTACTTACTTGAATAAAGTGAAATTTTGCAGAATATTTTTTGGAAACTGCTTTGAACTTCAGCGGATTAATTCCTTATCGTATTGTAACAATCTCTTTAAATACAATTCGGTGTTTCCCTCTGTTTTAAATGAAAGATTTCTTATTCCCCCAGAATCAATTGTAATATTTTTATCATAAAGCTTCATTTTAATTGCATTTTCTTGAAATACAATACCTAATCTTACCGGTTTCCAATTTTTTTGATATGCTGCTTTCAAAAAATCATTTTCGTTTTTTGAAGGAATAGTAAACAGCAATTCAAATTCACCATGCTCCCCTGCTAATAAAAGCCATGGTGAAATTCCCCTTGTTTTGGTTATTTCAGATGATTCTCCATCTAAGATATTTTCCAAATCTTGATTAATATAAAAACCAAGGTTGTTCAGCCTCATCAATTGATCTAAAGAGGAAATTGCACCGTCGCTTGTATCTATACAAGCCGAAGCAAATTCACGTATTATTAATGCCTCACAAATTTTTGCTGAAGGCAGGTAAGAAAAATTATTTTTATAACTACCAAATAGTCTATTTACTGCATATGCATTTCCTCTTCCTAGCTTGCCGGTAGAATAAAGAATATCTCCCGCTTTGCAGCTTGTTCTTTTCAGAATTTTATTTTTTGGGCATTTACCCAAAGCACAGCCGGTTAAAATTAAATTTGGACCGCAATTCGTATCTCCGCCTAATACAAAAGTTTTGCTGCTTTCAACAGCATCTTTAATTCCTCTTTGAAGACTTTTAATAAAATCATTAGAAATATTTTCAGGAAGGATCTCCGAAATCAGCAATCCGATTGGTTCTGCACCCACTGCTGACAGATCACTTAAATTCACCATCACAGTCATCCATCCGATTAGATAAGGATCATTGTACAGCTTGGTTTCAATTTCTTCGGATATGCTGTCAATTGTTAAGGCTATATATTCATCAGAATTTTCAGAAAAACTTATTATTTCCGAATCCGATTCATGAAGCAGGTTTTTTTGAAAAGGTGAGCGGCAGAAATTCCCCGCAAGATTATTTATCATATTATTTTCAAGAATCGATTCTAGCATGAGCAAACCTTTATTAATCTTGGTAAAATCCTGAATGCTGCTGAATTGGTTTGAATTACCTCGCCGTCAAATTCAATGTAAAAATCGTCATTTGAAAAAATTTTTATTTCACTGCTTTGCCAGCATCTTTTTTTTGCTATTTGATAAAAACTTCCCTTTTGTAAATTGGCAAATAAATTTATGATTTCAAGCATATTCATTCCATAGCATAGATGGATATCAAATTTTCCGTTGTTTAATTTTTTTACCGAATTATATCTGAGATTTCCTGAAAAGTTAGGATTTTTAACAATTCCTAAATTGGTAAGTTTTACCCCGAGTTCACCGGTTTCAGCAGATTTAATTCTAATATCGAAATTTTTATATCTCAGAATTGTTTTTAAGGCAGAATATAAAATTGATAAACCGGTATTTGTCTTTTTAAGCTTTTTTAGAATTAAATCAGGATTATTAAAGAAATGATTTGCTTCAGCTGTTATCCCGATGCTTGCGTTAATCAAAAAATATTTATGTCTTAATATTCCTTTTTCTTCAAATGAAATACAGCCGATGTCTCTAAATTCGGCAGCTTCAAAATTTGTTTTAACCGGAATACCTTCGATTATAGTGCATTCGGAAAAAGGTTTGTGAAAATCGTTGCTTGAACCGATTCCGACTGCACCAAGTTTTATTTTTTTCAAATCCTCTTCCGGAATTAATTTCAATAATTTATTCAAAACATAATTTACCGTTCCATCCCCGCCGGCAGCAATAAAATTTATTTCACCTTCCAAGAAAGAATTTTTTATAATCGGATCAATTGAACCATTGCAGTCTATTCTATACCATTTGATATCTTTTGCGAAATAACTGCTGATTTTTTCCCATTTTTTTAGTCCTCTGCTCCCGGAACAGTAAGGATTTAGGAAACCAATAGTTTTCATTTCTATATCTGTTGTTTTGAAGGTCTAAGTTTAAGTATCAAGGAAAATCCAAAATAAAAAACTAACAGCGGTATCAGCCATCCGGGTTTTTGTGAAAGTGCAATTGACGATAAGATTAAAATATAAGAATGAACGACCGGCAGAATGGCTTTATATGCATCTTCATCAGATTGAACTTTATGCAGCCGGTATTGAGCTGTTGAAGCTGCTGTAAACCCCAGTAAGAAAAACAATAGTGAAGGGATATCCGAAATTAACACGGGAAATTTTTGGAAAATGATTATTGATGAAAATATTATCATTAAAAAAGCGAACATGCTGCTGACTGCGGCTGATATTTTTCTTCCGAATTTAACAGGAAGAGTGTTATATCCGGTAGCTTCATCAGCGGTTATATCCTTAAAATATCCGCTTAGCACAAAATTTGAGTATCCGAAAAATACTGCCAGAGCACCATGTACAATTTCAAAAGAAAGTTTTTGTCCGGCAGAAGATAGAAACGCCATAATAAAAAGAACTGAAACTATCCAAGCATTGTAAAAAGGTCCGCCCCACCATCTCCTTTTAAAATAGGTATAAGTTGCCAAGCCTATTCCGGATATAATTCCCAGGATTAAATTAAAGGAATTGTAAACTGTAAAAACAAGTATGCAGAGTATAAGTCCGGCGGCGCTGATTATTAATACAAGAGACTTACTTATTTTTCCTTGAGTTAAAGGGCGGTATGGAGAAGAAATAGAATCAGTGTCAATTTGAAAACAATCGGTTAAAGCTTGTCCGAATCCGTATGAAAAGAATGAAGCAAAGAATACTGCAATTGTTTGTAATAAGGAAAGGTTATCAGAAAAAGAAAGCCCTGCAATACCCGTTATCCCGGAAACGAACATCAGGTAAGGACGCATAGTTATAATATAGAATTTAAAAGCCGAAACTGCGCTTAATGTAAGATTTGCCGGAGGTCTAGAATCGTATGATAATTTATTTATTTGTGCCATTTCAAATGCTCCGGGTTCCATTATTCCAAACACCGGGTTCGGTAACTATTTTGTCCTATTTTCCCGAGGATATTAAGAACCGGGAATAACAAACCGAACAGAAAGGAAAAGCGATTTACTGCTAATGACATCAACGCTGAATTTTTAGGTAAGATAACTTCTCTTCTCGGCTTATAAATTATTAATAAAACTTCTTCTGCTATTTTCTCAGGATTCATTGGTTTCTGAACAAAAGAAATAGTTGAATAACTA
>JBLNGL010000471.1:0-6162 GCA_050264735.1 Ignavibacteria bacterium
GGTGTAGGTTGGTACAACACGAAAATTGATTATAACACACAAGTAGACCAAGGTACAAAAACTAATCAAGAATTCGGCTGGCATTTCGGTGCAGGTCTTGAAATTCCATTAGGAGACCCGGTAGCTCTTACCGGAGATTTCAGATATGTCTTTCTCGATTATAATTTCGAAGAAGTACCAGGTGCCGGTGAAATTAATGCAAATTTTTTCATAATTACGGCAGGGCTACTATTTAGAATTAATTGAAAGGTATGAATTTGAATGATTAGTTCATTCATACTCAGATGGCTTCGGCAATATTGATTAAATCTTCCGCCGAAGCCATTTTTTTATTTATTCTAACCTTAAAAATCTTTTATGCGCAATTACGATGCTGTGATAGTCGGTTCCGGTCCTAACGGTCTTGCTGCAGGAATAAGACTTGCTCAGGAAGGATTAAAAGTAAAGATATTCGAAGCCAGGGATTCGGCAGGAGGAGGCTGCAGAACCGCGGAGCTTACCTTGCCTGGATTCAAACATGATGTCTGTTCGGCAATTCATCCTCTTGCTGCGGGATCTCCGTTCTTCAAGCAGCTTCCTTTGGATAAATTTGGTTTGGAATGGATATATTCCCCTTCCGTTTTAGCTCATCCTTTTGAGGACGGCAACGCAGTTTTAATAAAACAATCACTACTGAAAACCTCTGAAATTTTCATTGAACTAGCACGGCGGGAAAAGTTAAAAAAATCTAATTATTTTAAAATATTCAGCCGGCTTATATCCTCCTGGATTCATGTTGAGAAAGATTTTCTCGGACCATTTAAGTTCCCTTCCCATCCTTTTAAAGCATTAGCCTTCGGACTGAAAGCAATTCTTCCTGCAGAAAATTTCGCAGGAATCTATCTTAAGAACAAATATGAGAAAAGTTTTTTCGCCGGATTGTCTGCTCATTCAATTATGCCTTTAGAGAGACCAATTACCTCTGCTGCAGGAATTGCCCTTGCCGTTCTTGGTCATATCTATGGATGGCCATTCCCTAAAGGAGGCTCTCAAAAAATTACAGATGCACTTGCCTCTTATTTTTTGTCCCTCGGAGGTGAAATTGAAACTTCATGCTTAATCAATTCTATTGAAGAGCTTCCTTCTTCAAAAACAGTTTTATTTGCTTTAACCCCGAAGCAAATTATAAAAATTGCCGGAAGCCGTTTCCCGGAAAAGTACAAGAACAAATTATCAAGGTTCAGATACGGGCCGGGCGTATTTAAAATTGATTATGCTTTAAGTGAGCCCGTTCCTTTTGCTTCGAAAGAATGCCTCACGGCAGGCACAATGCATATTGGCGGAACAATAGATGAAATTTCCGAATCGGAAAAAACTGTATGGAACGGGGGCCACCCTGAAAAACCGTTTGTTATTCTAGCCCAGCAGAGCTTATTCGATCAATCCCGTGCTCCGGAAGGGAAGCATACTTTATGGGCTTACTGCCATGTTCCTAACGGATCTGATGTGAATATGACTGAAAGAATAGAAAGACAGATTGAACGGTTTGCGCCGGGATTCCGGGATACAATTTTAGCTAAAAATACAATGAACACTGTGGATATGGAAAAATATAATCAGAATTACATAGGCGGGGATATAAACGGAGGCATTCAGGATTTACTGCAGTTTTTCAGCAGACCGGTGTGGAGCTTATCTCCATATAAAACTCCGGGAAAAGGTATTTATATCTGCTCGTCATCGACTCCTCCGGGCGGAGGAGTGCATGGAATGTGCGGTTATCATGCGGCGGAAAGAGTTATTAAGGATTTGTTCAGGTAACAGGAGTTCAAGTTCCCGCCTTCACTAAAGTTCCGCCGGCAGGCAAGATCAAGCTCAAGTTCAAGATAAAGTTCAAGTTCAAGATAAAGTTCAAGTTCAAGATAAAGTTCAAGTTCAAGATAAAGTTTCTTTTATTCCACTTAAACCTGAACTTGAACCTGAACTTAAACTTTTTTCATATTTACATTTTCTCACTGATTATTTCGTTTTCTATTGTTATATTCTAGGCAGATTAAGATATTGAAATAAAAATATTCATTATCCTTTCTGGATTAACAATACCTTCTTGAGACAAATTTTGATTAACCTATTTTAAAGAAAAGAAGGAGAAGAATATGGATTTATTATCAAAAGAATTATTAAAAAATTTAGTAAAAAAAAGCAGCGACCCTTGTATATCTGTTTATATACCTACTCACCGTGAATGGAACGGGCAAAGCCAGGACAGAACAACATTTAAGAATCATATACAGAAGATTTATAAGCGGCTTGCTGAAAGAGGAATCCGTTCAAATCACCTCCAGCATTTGATGAAACCGGCATTTGATCTGCTTGATGATATTGAATTCTGGAATCACCAGAGTGAAGGGCTTGCCGTATTTTTTTCGCCCGGCGAATTCCGCAGATACAGAATTCCTGTCCAGGTTCCGGATCTGGAAATCATTTCGCAGCGTTATTATATTAAACCCCTTCTTTCACTGATGAGCGGTGACGGGCGTTTCTTTTTGCTGGCTCTCGATCAAAAATTGATTAAACTCTATCAGGGCTCAAAGTATTCCATCAATGAAGTAAAACTGCCGAAAGATACCTTATTAAGCTTAAAAGATTATCTGCAATTTGAAGAAGCGGATAAATCCTATCAGCTTTACGGAGGCTCTACGGGTGAAGGCGCAAGCTTCTTTACTCACGGCAGCGTAGGAATGGATGCTGCAGTGCATAAAGAAAAAATACTGGAGTTTTTCCGTTTAGCAAGTAAAGGAGTTTACCGGGTTATTAAAAATGAAAATGCTCCGCTGGTGCTCGCCGGCGTTGAATATCTAATACCATTATACAAAGAAACCAACTCCTATCCGTACACAGCGGGCGAATCCCTGGATATAAATCCCGAAGGATTAAAAAACGAAGATCTTCATCACTTGGCTTGGGAAACTATCCACCCTGTATTTGAAAGAAACCGTTTAAAAGCTTTTAAACAATACGAGCAGTTTTCCGGCAACGGCAGAGCTTCCAGCAATATACAGGAAATTGTGAAAGCTGCATTTAATAAAAGAGTCGATTCACTTTTCGTTAATAAGGAAGCTCAGCTTTGGGGGACATATAACCAGGACGAAGATACAGTAGTTGTAGACGGGATCCATAACGATTCTAATGAAGAACTTCTAGACCTGGCGGCTGTACATACATTTGTGAATAACGGAAGCGTCTTTGTTTTAGGAAAAGATAAAATGCCGTGCGATAAACCGGCAGCAGCTGTTTTCCGGTACTGAGGGTATAAAGGAATAGATGTATAAAGGAATAGAGGAATAAAACTATATAAGTTATGAATTAAAAAGCTAACTTATACCATATACTATACCCATATACCTTTTCACTCCTACTTTTTCCTTTTGTACCTTCCCATCAGCTCCCCCTGTCCTAATATATGTTTCTCCATCGCTTTAAGCACCTGGTTTTTTGTAGCACCCGCTTCCAAATGTATCGCACTGTTCAATGCATAAATCTTGAAAAAGTATCTATGGGTTCCGGGAGGCGGGCATGGGCCGCCGTAACCGATATGTCCGAAATCATTAGTACCCATTAACACTTCTTCGGGAATGTTTCTTGTCGGTGTAACTCCCTCTTGCAATTCTTTTTCATGAGCAGGAATATTAAAAACAACCCAATGCACAAAAGTATGGCCCGGCGCATCCGGATCATCGGCAATCAAGGCTAAAGTTTTGGTTCCTTCCGGAATCCCGTTCCAGCTTAAAGGGGGAGATATATTGGCGCCGTCGCATGTATATTTTGCAGGAATGAATTCCCCGTTTTCAAAAGCAGCAGAAGTAATATTTATGCTCATATTATTTGTCCTAAAAAATAATCAGAAATAATCTAATTATTTTTTTGAAATGAAAACAGTACCCAGATCAATATGAGATAAAACTCTTTGCAAGGCTTTGGATGACTTCAATCAACCGGGAAGGATAAACACCGAACAGGATTACAAGCACGGTTAAAATTCCAAGTGCTGCCGAGCTGCTGAACGTATATTTAATAACTCTTTCATTTTGGGCAGCAGGATCGTATTGAGAAAACATGGAAACTACTATGCGCAAGTAATAATACAAACCGATTACACTAGCGCCTGCCAACACGATGACCAGAAGCCAGAGAGAGGAATTAACGCCGGCTGCAAGCACATAATACTTCCCTATAAATCCTGCAGTTAACGGGATCCCGGCTAATGAGAAAAGCATTGCAGTAAAAACAATGGAGAGCAGCGGACGCTTCCAGAATAAACCCCTGTAGTCGTCTACCATTTCGGCTTCCTTATCATAATCCGATAGAACGGATACTATTCCGAATGAACCTAAAATAGTTATAAAGTATGCAGAGAGATAAAATGTTGATGATTCAATCCCTATTTTTCCTCCGGCTAAAAATGCAACCAGGATGTAGCCGAAATGTGAAATGGAAGAATAAGCCAAAATTCTTTTTACATTATTCTGAAGAAGTGCCAGCAGATTGCCGGTCAGCATTGAAGCAATTGCAAGTATGCTGAATAAAAGAGTTAATGATTCATATTGATGACCGTTCAGATCCGTATAGAGTCTGAGTAGAACAGCAAACATACCTCCTTTAGAGACGGATGCAATAAAACCGCTGACAGGTGCTGAAGCTGCCTGATAAATGTCCGGCGTCCACATATGAAAAGGAACTAATGCAAGCTTAAATCCTGCACCCACAATAATCAATGCAAATCCTGCTAGAGAGACTGCAGTTATTCCGTTCATCTCCAAAGCTTCTGCGAGCCCCGGAAAATCCATTCTGCCGTATACTGCATAAATCAAAGCCATGCCGAATAGAAGGAATGCGGAGGATACCGAAGCTAATACTAAATATTTAATTCCGGCTTCAAGAGAATTATCCTTGATCTGTATAAATGATATTAATCCGTATAAGGAGACGCTTAATATTTCTAGTCCTAGGAAGAAAGAAACAAAATGATTGCTTGAAGCCATTACCGAAGAACCCAGAAGAGCAAGAAAAATTAAAATGTAAAATTCTTCACGGTTATGCGGCTGCTTCTCTATGTAATTAAATGAAAGGAGAAAAACGAAAAATACAGATGCTGTAAGCAGTCCAATATAAAAGAGGGAAAAATTATCTACTATAATTATTGATTTTACCTGGACGGGGGTTAAAGGAACTGTACGGAAAATATAAAAGAATGCTGCAGCTAGTGCAATTAAGCTAAACCAGAAAGTAAATAAATGATTCCGCTTAACAGCTATCGAAAGCATTATAAGAACCGGTGCGCCGGCAATAACAATTAATGGAAGCAGTGATTCGATTTCAAATAAGCTCATCGTTCTGCAGTGATTTCTTCTAATTTATTATATTGATTTTGGAGTATCTGTACTTGTTCGGTTGTATTCAGAATTTTGTTTACTGAGGATCCGGATATATTAAGAACCTGCTGCGGGAAAAGCCCGAGCCAGACAACCACGATGGTTAAGGATCCCATAATCAAAATTTCACGCGCATTAAGATCCGGAAGAGACCGTTCTTTTATTTGCGGTCCGTAAAAAACCTTCTGCACTATCCTTAAAGAATAAATTGTAGATGCAATTAATCCCAGAGCTGCAATCGAAGTTAATACAATATTTGCCTGATAAGCTCCGGCTAATACAAGAAATTCCGCAATAAAATTAACCAAGCCCGGCAGACCGAGGGAAGCCAATGCAAACATCAATCCCATTCCGCCCATAAACGGCACTTTAGCCCAAAGACCTCCCATTACATTTATATCTCTTGTATGAATTCTTTCCTGCAGCATTCCTGCCAAAATAAAAAGAGCCCCGGTGCTGATTCCATGAGCAACCAGTTGAATCACTGTTCCCTGCAGTGCCAATTCATTAAATGAAAATGCCCCAAGCAGCACAAAACCCATATGGCTTACACTTGAATAAGCAACCAGTCTTTTCAAATCAGTTTGAGCGAATGCGAGCATTGCACCGTATAAAATTCCTGCAGCGCCGAGAATAAAAGCAACCAACTGAAAATCTTTTGCTGCACCTGGAAAGAACGGAATAACAAAACGTAAAATACCGTAGGCGCCTGTTTTTAATAAGAGTCCGGCAAGAATTACGCTGCCTGCAG
>JBLNGL010000472.1:0-2708 GCA_050264735.1 Ignavibacteria bacterium
CGGCAATAAAAACAAGCTGAAGCAGGAAATTCTTCCCGCAATTTCAGGTTGGATGAAGAAAAGAAATAATCCGTTTTATCTGAATACCGAAGCATCAATAAATCTTGCAGATGATGAACAACTAATGAATTTGATGGTCTCGGCCGGATTTGAAGCTGTATTTATCGGGATTGAATCTCCGAATGAAGAAAGTCTTGCCGAATGCAATAAAAATCAGAACAGGAACCGCAGCCTGATTTCCAGCGTGAAGAAAATTCAAAAGGCCGGACTGGAAGTGCAGGGAGGTTTCATTGTGGGATTCGATAACGATCCTCCGTCAATTTTTGAAAAAGTTATCAGCTTTATCCAGGAAAGCGGAATAGTAACCGCAATGGTGGGTCTGCTGAATGCGCCTAAAGGAACAAAGCTTCAGAAAAGACTTGAGAACGAAGGAAGAATGCTTAAAGATTTTACAGGCAGCAACACCGATTTTTCAATTAATTTTGTCCCGCGGATGGATGCAAAAACGCTTTTAACAGGTTATAAAAAAATCCTCCATAAAATTTATTCACCGAAACATTATTATCAGCGCGTTACAAATTTTCTTAAGGAATTTGAGCCGAAAAAAGAGAAAGTATTTCATATTAATCCTAATTACATCCTTGCATTATTCAGGTCGATGTTAAGGCTGGGAGTCATCGGCAGTGAAAGAATATACTACTGGAAGTTATTTTTCTGGACGCTCTTTAGAAAGCCTCGCCTGTTTTCGCTGGCAATTTTATTTTCTATTTACGGGTTTCACTTTAGGAGAATATCCGGCAGCTAGTGTAAACATTTCCATAAAATACAACTGCGCGCTGCTTAGCTTTTTCATTCCTCTATACTGACTGAATAGATTTAACTCCCGGCAAAATAATTACCCTTTAAATATATGATTAAAAGGCACTTTAATGGGTTTAAAAAAGAATTAATCAGGTAAAATTAGGCAGCGCAGTATTTAATGAGTAGGTTTAGAAACCGGCAGTTAGCCGGAATTTTATTTATTATTTTTTAGAGGTCTAAAGTGAGTACTAAGTTATTTGTTGGTTCGCTCCCATGGTCGATTAATGATCAGATGCTGCACAATACTTTTGAAGCGCATGGAACAGTTGTTTCTGCAAAAATTATAGTGGACAGGAGTACAGGAAGATCCAGAGGTTTCGGTTTTGTTGAAATGGAAAATCCGGAAGATGCACAAAAAGCTATCAATGCTTTAAATGATTCTACTCTGCAGGGAAGAAACATTACGGTTAATGATGCTAAGCAACGAAATTAAAAATATTATAAATTAAGCTTTCTAGAGGCTGCGTATTTCGCAGCCTTTTTTTTACCTGATTTTAATTTGGGGATAATCCCATTAAATATTTATTCTTGGGGAAAGATATTTGAAGACTATTTTGCCTGGCAAATTCAATTTTTACATTCCCGGTCTTCAAATCCAGTACATGTCCACCCGAATTTTTCTCAATAGTTATAAAATGAAAATGATAACCCGGCTGATTTACTCTATTTACATAAGCAGGGAACCTGTATCCGACCATTGTTCCTTTAATATTTTCAGACTCGAAAACCGGTTGTGTTTTCAGCACTTCCGTCATTTTTTTGTAAGGCTTCAGCTGCAGAGGAATGCTCCTTGTTTTTAAATATGTAAATGTGCCTTCAATCTTAACTGCATAAATAAAATTTGTATCGAGTTTGGAATCTAGAAATTTATTTAATTCGGCGGTTGAATACGGATTCGGAATATTTATGCTGTCATCCGGTTTAAAATTAGTTACGATTGCGTAAGGAGTAAATGAATCGCCGGAAACTGAGCTTATCTCCCCTTTTTCGGAAGCTCTATAAATTTCCCCGTTAAGCAGAATAAGCTCTCCGTCCATTCCGTTAAATGTACCTAAACCGAAATTCCCATGATTAATTAATTCTCTAATCGATAAATCCCCTTCAAAATTTCCGCTCCGCAGCGCGGACAAAACAGAATACTGGAAAACATTATTGACGTTTTGGGCGGAGGAAACACTGCAGAATAGAAATGAAAAAATTATAGATAAATGGCAAAATAAATTAATTTTTTTCATAGAGATATCTATTAATATTTGTGGTTTTAAGAAAGTATTCCTGCTTATATTAAAAATACTAAAATTCCGGATAGCAGAATATATTCTATATTCATATTCACCTACTAAGTCAGGTGTTAACCTTTCAGACAAGAGCTAACATCTAACTTTGGTTAGGTGATAATCGAAAAACTTTAGAACAGTCCAACCGTTTTAACGGTTTCAAAGGTATTTTATTTTTATGGATCTGAAAGCTGCACATATATCTGGTGGATTTTGGAAAATGAGTTATATAATTTTCCTATAGTTGGATTAATAATAATAACAAGCAGTCAAACCCTGCAGCTTGATTCATCTTCCTAAATACGACTGCAGAAGGAATATGATCTTCAATGAAAGAAAAAATTCTCTTAATATTTCTCGTTAATGCATTTTTATTTTCTTCATGCAATAAAGAAAATAATCCCGTATCAGCATACGATAATGAATTTTTAAATGAACTGGTTTCCAAAATAGAAGCGGGGCAATACGGAGAAGTACACAGCCTGCTGATCTCACAAAACGATACTATTGTTTTCGAGGAATACTTTAACGGCTATTCGAGGCAAGACAGGCATCCTATGTATTCAGTCA
>JBLNGL010000473.1:0-2956 GCA_050264735.1 Ignavibacteria bacterium
ATTGTACCTACAATGTTTTGTTGATTACTATTTCTCTTCTTTTATACATATTGAAAATAAAAAATAATGAGCGCTTGAGTAATTATGTTTTTCATTAAGGGCAATCACCATCTCTTCGGATGTTTGTGATTAGACCGTCTCCTCCATTATCACAGCATACCCAATCACTAATATTTCCATAGGCATGACAGCCGGAATATTCAAGTACAATTTCAACATCCATAACCAGAGGATCATTCTCGTTTTCTAAATGATAAGCATGAGTAAACCTAGTGCCTGGGAAATAAAGTCTTCCCCCCAGACAGCGCGGTGATCCTGCAGGACCAGTATTAGGAACGGGATTGCAAAAAAGAATATTATCACACTTTGAAACCTCAAAAATATTTGTAACCAGCCAGGTAGTATCTTTAATAACCCTTCCATTTTCAGAAAGAAATTCCCAGGAAGTATTCCTAACTTCCCATATATACTTATTAATTGTTTGATCAAAGCTTAACAAATGTCCCTCCGAAGTTATACTGCCGGAACGTATCAATTCATATGAAGAAGGATCTTTAGTTGTAGTCCTTGAACTTTCGTAAGAATATGCTGTGAATGAAGTTCCTATCTCTTCCCAACACTTTGTGGTATCACCCTCACAAGTTAATTCCTCGCCGGCAGGTTCCCCATCCTCACCGCAAAATTCCGAACCAATTGAAATCCCAAAATAGTCCCCATCATCTCCCGGGATATTACCTTGACCGCCTGTTCCGACTGAAGTTATGCTTGAGCTGCGGCATCCTTTTTCTCCTGGCGGGTTGCCATCACCGGCTCCCATCCAAATATTTAAGTCATCAAAGATTGAGCGTTTAAAAACAGCTCTTGCCCAAACGTCTCCGCCTTGTCCGCCCTTTGCATTCGGTCTGTTTGGAACATTTCCTCCATCTCCGCCTATTGCGGTAAGAGTCCCTGAATTTCCGCCATCGCCACCCGGGCAGCCATCATTTCTATCTGCACCCCAACCCCCAGCTCCTGCCGTAACACCGTAGAGTGCAGATTCAAAGATGCTGACACTTGGATCTCCTCTGACTAAAAGCTCATTAACTAATCGAGCCCGGGCAACTTCACTATTACCGCCATCGCCGCCTATCGCATTGTAAAACATAACATCCTCAAATACACTACCGCCATTACCGCCTTTGCCTTCAACATCTCCACCCTGGGCACCATCCGGGAAACAACCATTCGGATCCTCTGTATCTACACAAACGCCTGGCTGTCCATAATTTCCGAAAACTATGTATTCACCGCCTTCACCACCTAATGCAAGGTATACTGGCAGAGGAGAACTAAATACATCGCCACCGTTTCCACCTGTCACCGAGACTGAAGGAGCTTTTTTATTAGGTACATTGTAGTGAATAACACGACCAGACCAATAAGCAGCAAAGCCGCCCTTGCCACCTTCAATTGCTCCAGGTCCTCCCCAGCCCCCTTGAAAAATGATTTCTTCAAGTGATGGGAGTCTATTATCATCTCCAAATAAATCTAAGGTTCCGGAAGATCCCGGAAGAATAGGCTCTTCAGTATTTTCCCAAATAACATTACCACCTTTTCCTCCGACACCTCCGGCGAGATATTCAGACTCAGGGTTTAACTCATCGGCAACAGGTATTCCTTCAACTGTATCGGCGTCAAAATAAAGATGTCCCGAGGTGCCACCATGCCCGGCAGTTAAATTAATAGAAGTCCCTGTCGTGCTGAATTCATTCCGGTCAACTATAATATTTGAACCGCTGCCTCCGTTACCCAGAGTAAAAATGGGAGGAGCCCCAGGTTGAAGCTTCGGCAGAATTATTCTACCGGCTAATATGTTTATATTACCGCCATCTCCTCCATCTTCAGCAAGGAAAACTCCATCCCAGCTATTTATTTTTGTTCCATCAGCATCTATACCATTACCTGCTATAATTTCCGCTCCGCTTAATATTGTATAAGTGTATCCATTAAAGACAAAAGCTATATCTATACCTTTCGCGGCTTCCGTTTTTTTACCCATTATATTAGAGCCGGCAATAATTTTTTTATTTATTGTTTTGGCAGTATCGTTTTGAACTATCACTTTGCCGGAAATAATCCCATCTCCCGTGCACCTTATAGTAAAATTGCCGGGGCGATCAGGCTTTATTATTATAGTTCCTGCAATTTCAACTCCTTGGTTTGCAACAATCTCAAAACCTGAGGGAAACTCTGCTGTTTCTCCTGCAGGCAGTATATACTTTTCAACTATTAGTTGTGTATCTGAACGGATTTCTTTATTTCCATTTGCATCGGGTTCATTTAGGTTTTTTTCCTTACAAGAAAATGCCAGCAGAGAACATATCAAAAGATTTAAAAGAAAATTTTTCTTCATGATCTTTATTAAAAATCAAAATTTTTCATAATTATTTTTTACTCAAGGTAGGAGATAAGGAGACATTGTACAATAACGTGAATACGTGATTTTTAGGAATGCAAACACTTTTCTGGTATGGCTGGATGGCTGTATGATTAAATGCCAACAGTAGATTATATGCCAAAAGAAGATTATATCTTTCCTGTTAGTTTTCTGGGTTGTACTATATACAGCATGACTGCATGATTACATGGTTGCATGCATAAATCATTTCGAAGCTATAACCTTTTGTTTTCGCAGATAATTGAAAGGAATATATTCCGGTTGATAATAACAGAGTTAAAGAAAGCCACAAAAGTTAAAATGAAAATTGCGAGTGCAATTAATTGCGGATCAAGAAATCCTTTTTTAAATAAATCCTATGTAAGTTTATATTATGGCTGCGAAGGATTGTTCCTCGGATCATCATTAGGATTTATGTAGATAATATCCCATTGTCCATTACCATGGACTTGAATCTCAGTTTCTTCTTTAGTAAACGCAAAATGATGTGTTCCTATTTCCATTACAGCAAAGCTTCCC
>JBLNGL010000474.1:0-6243 GCA_050264735.1 Ignavibacteria bacterium
CATTCAATGCAGAGTACGGCAATGCATTAAGCGGCGTTATTAATTCAATTACAAAGGAAGGGTCTGTCGATTACACAGGGAGCTTAACTTATTCTACCGGTGATTACTTCAGCAGCCGCGAGAATATTTTTTTTAATATCGATGACGTGAATCCGGTGAATAACCAAGTGTTTGAATTTACTTTCGGAGGACCAGTTCCGCTGGTTAATAACTTTGTTACATTTTTCTTTTCCGGACGATATGATGATGATAAAGGTTATCTTTACGGGGTAAGACAACATAATCCTACCGATTTCATATTATATCCGGGAACCGACAGCATGATCGTTCAAGCAACAGGGGACGGTAAAATTGTTTCCATGAATCCGAACAAGTCTATCAGTACAAATGCTAAAATAACTTTCAAACCGGCGCCGGCAATAAAGATTAATTACGATCTCTTGTATTCAAATTCCCAGTACCAAATTTATGATAATTCTTTTTACAGCCACGACATGAAATATAATCCGGACGCAAATTACAGGCGTTACAACGGCGGTTTATTTAATTCACTGGAGATAAGGCATGTACTAAGCAATTCCACATTTTATTCCTTGAAGGGCTCATATAAAATAAATAAATATAAAAGATATCTTTATCCTCTGCTTGACGCCTCGGGAAATGAAGTTGATTTTTCTGCCGGAGATGATATAACAGGCTTGCTGCCGGACCAAAGATATCAAAACACAACCCGCAGATCCGCAATCGCAGAAAATACGTTCTCATCGGGAGGCACATTAAATGACCATTTTTACCAAATGACCAGAACATACGGGGCTAAATTAGATTTAACAAGCCAACTGGATCCCAGCCATGAAATAAAATTCGGAGCCGAATACAAATATCATACGTTATATTTAGAAGACTTTACGGTTATAAGGGATAATGATAATACTTTGCCGTACATTCCTCTTTTAAGCACATCGCAGCACGATAAATACACCAGGAAGCCAATTGAATTTTCATTATACATTCAGGATAAAATGGAATTTGAAAGCATGATTATTAATGCAGGAATAAGAATGGACTATTTTGATCCCAATGCAAAGTATTCTGCTAATACAACTTATCCGTCTCCTAATGATCCCTCGATACCTTCTTATATTGACAAGAATTCTATTTTAAAAAATGCCGAAACTAAACTTCAGATAAGCCCCAGAATCGGCATTTCTTTCCCGATTACAGATAAGGGGATTATCCACTTTTCTTACGGTCACTTTTTCCAAATTCCTAATTTTACATACTTATACAGAAATCCCGATTTTAAATATGAAGCTTCGGGCACCCCGTCATTCGGAAACGCGAATTTAAATCCTGAAAAGACGATTACATATGAACTCGGATTGCAGCAGCAGCTGCTGGATAATCTTGCATTTGACGTAACCGGTTATGTAAAAGATGTACGCGATCTGCTTGCTCAGCAGGAAATCCAGGCTCAGCTTGGCAAATCTTATATAGTATGGATAAATAAAGATTATGGAAATATAAAAGGGATTACTTTTTCTTTGCGGAAAAGAAGAGAGACAGGGGAGCTTTTCGGCGCTACACTCGATTATACCTACCAGACAACTGAAGGAAGCGATACACGCGGCGTAAGTTCTAATGCTGCTTTTTTTGATCTTTCCTCAGGCAGGCAAAGCGAGAAAGAACCATACCTGCTTGACTGGGATAGGGCGCATACTCTTAATGCTACAATTAATTTTGGCGGCGAATCCTGGAATGCAACTTTTGTAGGAAGATTAGGATCCGGCTTGCCTTATAGTCCCGATTTTCTAGATAAGCCTATTTATTTTAAGAAAAACAGTGATAGAAGACCTTCTCAAATGATCGTCGATGTGCTGATAGATAAAACTTTCAATTTATTTAATGTCGGCTTAACAATTTTTCTAAAAATATTTAACCTGTTCGATACATTAAATGAAAATTCAGTATACCTGGATACAGGCAGAGCAGGTTATTCACTTGCCGAGGAAAGAGGAACTACAGAACTAGCTCAAAAATATTCAGAGGAGAATCCTTTAATTAAATCGCCAAGCGAATATTTAATAAGACCTGATTATTATTTATCGCCAAGGGAAGTAAGATTGGGTTTGTCTTTAGAATTCTGATTTTAATGGAGATTATAAATGAAAGTGAATTTCACAAAAAATTTTCTAATAAGTTTCTTTATACTTTTTAGCGGTTCTTTAACTGCACAAAATCTTGATAGTAAAACTTTACGGGAGCATCAGGCGGTAAAGGACTATATTGCACGTGAAGAGAGCAAAAGGAACTCCTACAATTCATCTCCGGATGCACCGGCTTATGCAAAAAAAGATGAAGGGGGAAGTTTAGCGAAAACCTCCAGAACCAAGAATTACAAAACTGTCTTAATGAATGGGAACAAAATAAAAATTCTTCTAACTGATTACGGAGGAATCGGCGGAGGTTATGATTTTGCAAATAACAGGGAATTCGGCAATGTCATCTGGAAAGGAGTTCCTTATGTTTTTCAGTTTATCCCTGTTGTCGGCGCCGCTGTCCCGGATGCATCTAATCCAAATAAGAAACTGCACATTATTTCGGATGCATTAGACGATTACGAGCTTCATGGATTAATTGAGATAAACCCGACTAAGGATACTCTTTGGCAATTTAATCCTCTGCCCGGTTATGCTGATCCGGATCAGGAAAGTATGGCAATTAATCCCGACAACGATCTTGACGGCGATGGTAAACCTGACAGCTGGCCGCATGAATGGTATAATCCTACTTTGGGCCAGTATGTTTGGCCCGGCTATTTAAAGCAAGGTGAAAACAATGCAGATTACGAAGTATTTTGGGGAATGGACGATAGAGAAAACCGTGAGTTCAACTATTTCCCTTTTAATAATGACCCTTCCAGGAGAGGACTAGGGATTAAGATTGAAGGCAGAGCATTTCAATGGACTAATTCCCTTGCTGAGAATGCCGTGTTTTTCGTTTATACTATTACAAATATAAGCGATAAAGATCTCGACAGCGTATTCTTTGGTATTTATGGTGATCCGGATTTAGGCGGCTCTGCAGATAATGCCGATGATATCGGTTTTTTTATTCCTCCCTTTTCAATCCCAGGCCATAATGTAGACGATATACCCCTGTATTCACGGAGCATGGTTTATTTAAGAGATGAGAAATCTAACAGTTCTTCCTTTGGACCAACTTATTTTCTCGGCTGTAAATTTCTTGAGAGCCCGGGTAATCCAAATGATGGGATAGATAATGATGATGATGGCCTGACTGATGAAAGCCAATTTAACCTACTCGATGACGATGGGGATTGGAATAGGGAAACTGACGATGTCGGCTTAGACGGAATATCCAATACGGCTGACTTTGGCGAGTCGGACGGTGCACCTACAGCAGGTGATTTGTTGCAGGACGGCTCTCTTAATCCGCTGCGTCCGGGTGAACCGAATTTTGAATATACAGATCTTGATGAAGCCGATCAAATCGGCTTAACAAGTTTCAGCGACTGGGTGTGGAAATCTTTTCCCGGCGGTGTGGCAAACGATGAAGAAGTATGGACAAGAAATAAACCCGGCCAGTTTGCGGAATTTGAGACCGAAGGCGCAGACATAACATTCACTTTCGGCTCCGGATATATTTCCCTTAAAAAAGGTGAGTCAAAAAGAATTTCTATGGCTCTTCTTTTAGGTGTTGACTATGATGATTTGCTGACAACTGCCGCAACTATTCAGGATATTTATAATAAGAACTATAACTTTTTCAAACCTCCAACCTTGCCAACATTGACTGCAGTGCCGGATGACAAAAAAGTTACACTTTATTGGGATACCAATGCAGAAGAAAGCATTGATCCTCTTTTCGGTAAAGACTTTGAAGGTTATGTTATCTATAGAAGCACTGATCCGAGCTTCAGCGATATTCAAAATATTTCGGATGCTAAAGGCGCTCCTTTCCTGTATGAACCTTTAAAAATGGCAGATGGAAGAGAATGCAAATGGGATCGAATAAAAACGGCTGAACCTTTTGTTGATGTTCCTGACTCCACCGGTTATTTTAACGGAACATATGATTTGGGAGAAACATTTACGGATGTGAATGGTGACGGTATCTGGTCTTCGAAAGAACCTGATATGGGATATTCTCCTATTGCCTATCCCGGCAGAGGTGTTCACTATTATCTTGGAAATAATTCAGGCTTAGTTCATTCATTTATTGATTCAAACAATGTTATAAACGGGAAAACCTATTACTATGCCGTCGTAGCCTATGATCACGGTGATATATCCGGTATTCCTCCAAGCGAAACTACAAAGAAAATTCTTGTGGATGCTATTACAAATGAAATAACTTTGGACAAAAATACTGCTGCTGTAATTCCTGGTCCGAGAGCAAGCGGCTATCAGCAGCCTGTTTATAATAATTCTATGGTGAACCATCCGAGCGGGATATCGAATGGTGAAATAGATTTTATTATACTGAATGATTTGCTGGTGGACGATAATGAATATATTTTATCCTTTGACGACAGTCTTACGATTGATGGGATAAAAACAAGAGCAAAAAATTATTCAATTATTGATCCCAAAGTCTATACAAAAAGCTTATCATTTTTCGGAACTAACTTTACCGATATCGGGTATTCAAATATAATCGATGATCAGTATTTAAAATTAAAAGATGAGAATGGAACAGAATATTCAAGGGTCGATGCAAATGATACATCAAACTATATTATTAATCTAATAGACGGCAAAATAAGACGGTCTGCTTCCAGCAGCATCCCTGATGATCCTTCCAAGATTTACACACTAGAATTTAAGTATAAACCGATATCGCAAAGTACATTCCTAAATAATGAAGACAATAACGATGTTTTCAACGGGATTAAAGTTCAATTAAGTGATTATCCCAGAATAGAATTTAATCCGGATCCGGAATATTCTAAATGGATTAAGGGCACTTCAACCATGTCTTTTTTCGTAGCACCATCGTCCCTTGGCAGTGCTTCAATAAAGGAGACTTACCCGGCAGATTATGTGGTTGAATTTTATTCCGATTATGTTGATTCTGCAAATAGGGTTTCTACAGGACAGCCAATAACTAAAATTCCTGTAAAATATAAAGTCCAGGAGGTTACGCCGGGTAAGATTCCGCAAAACGTCTATACAGTATTAAATGAAAATGTATCTTCTTCCGGAGTAATAATAAATAATCAGTGGGATATCGGAGAAGAAGTTGTCTTCTATAAAACCGGGCAAACAGGCGAACAGGGTTCTAAACTTACCTGGGGGTTAAAATTGAGCTATCCAGCTGAAGGCGATACTATTTACCCTGGTGATGGTGATGCATTATTCATTTCTATAAAAAGACCTTTTACTGAAGAAGACACTTTTTATGTCAAAACAGTAAAAGGGAAAATTGATAATCTAGCTGCTAGTTCGAGCTTGGACAATATTTATGTTGTCCCCAATCCTTATGTCGGCTACAATGAACTTGAACCGGCAAACGTACTGCCCGGGCAAGGACGCGGAGAAAGAAGAGTATATTTTGAAAATCTTCCGTCAAGATGCACAATCCGGATATACACATTGTCGGGTGATCCGGTCAGAACTTTAGAACATGATGCGGGACCGGACAATGCACGGGAGTTTTGGAATTTGCTGAACAAGGATGGGTTTAGTGTTTCATACGGACTTTATATAGCACACATAGATGCACCCGGCATTGGAGAAAAAATGATAAAGTTCGCGTTGATTAAATAGGCTGGAGCATCCCGTTCTGCTACTAGAAATATTGCCGAAGGTTATGGAAGATTTCATTTTAAAGAGAATATCCAATTCTGTCGGCATAGCAGAGGTTCTTTATATGAATTTATTGATGATTTAATTACGTCAAAAGATGAAAATTACATTAGTGAAGAAGAGTATCTTAATGGAAGAAATAAAATAGAAAGAGCTCGGAGCATTTTAAACGGCTATATTAATTATCTCATTAAAGCAGACAATAAAGTGAAAGAAAATCCTCCTTATCAATTAATGAATAACATTTAATGAATAACATTTAAAGATTACGACTGACGATTAACGATTAACTATTAACGTTTAACGAATTTCTGGAGTCATTAATGAAATTTTATAAAAATAAACTATTAGTTTTATTATTTATATTTTTCCCCGGCTTATTGTTCTCCCAAAGCTTGACAAAATCCGGGAC